>CAYGXU010000152.1:0-6184 GCA_964353875.1 uncultured Anaerolineaceae bacterium
TAGACACCGATTCAAGTTCGACCAGCGAATTACCCAGGCCAATTCCTTTCGCGACCAAGAAGGTATTAGCCATCCCACCACCAATGAGAAGCCTATCTGCCCGTTGAAGCAAGCTCTCAACAACACCGATTTTATCGGAGATTTTCGCGCCGCCGAGGATAGCAATGAAGGGATGCTCCGGCTCAGCTATAATCCTACCCAGATAATCCAGTTCTTTCTCCATGAGGAAACCGGCTACAGCCGGTAGGTAGTGAGCTACGCCCTCGGATGATGCATGGGCTCGATGCGCCGATCCAAAAGCATCATTGACAAAAATTTCTGCTAATGAAGCAAGCTGGGTTGTAAAATCAGGATCATTCTTGGTCTCTCCGGGATGAAAACGGGTGTTCTCTAAAAGAAGTACTTCACCCAGTTTGAGGCCTTTTGCTGCCTCCTGTACTTTAGGGCCGATACAGTCATCAATGAAGTGGACGGGTGTATCCAATAACCCAGCTAAATGCTTGGCAACCGGTCTTAATGAAAAAGCTGGATCAGGTTGACCTTTTGGTCTGCCCAGGTGGGAACAAAGGATTACGGCCGACCGTTGATCCAACAAGTAGTGGATCGTGGGAAGGGCAGCAACAATGCGCGTATCGTCTGAAACTTTGCCTTCCTTGAGGGGTACATTGAAATCGACACGAACCAGGACGTGCTTTTCTCTAAGATCAATATCACGAATGGTCTTTTTATTCATAGGTTTTCTCATAATCTTCAATCATTCTGACCACCCCAGGGCAGGCTATAGGGATTTGGCGATGAGGGCTGCTAAATCCGCCGTCCTTACCGAATACCCCCATTCATTATCATACCAGGCCACAACCTTAGCAAAATCGCCATCCATGACGAAGGTGAATTCGGCGTCAACGATGCTCGAGCGCTCATCCATCTTGATATCCGTGCTCACCAAAGGCTCCTCTGAGAAACCAAGGATCCCTTTAAGAGAGCCCTCAGCAGCCTCTTTAAAGGCCTTATGCAATTCTTCCGTCGTCGTCGGGCGCTCCAAGAGAGCCACAAAATCAACGACCGAGACCGTTGGCGTGGGGACACGCATGGCAAAGCCATCGAATTTTCCCTCCAGCTCTGGGATAACCAAAGCCACTGCCCTTGCTGCACCTGTAGTGGTAGGGATAATGTTGAGGGCGGCAGCGCGCGCTCTACGCAGGTCCTTATGAGGTAGGTCGAGGATTTTCTGGTCATTGGTATAGGCATGGATGGTTGTCATCAGAGCCTTTACAATACCAAAATTATCTTGAACGACCTTCGCCGCTGGAGCAAGACAATTCGTTGTACAAGAAGCATTGGAGATGATGTGATGCTTCTTGGGATCATACATGGCATCATTCACACCCAGGACCATCGTGAGATCGGGTTTCTTGGCTGGCGCAGTGATGATGACTTTCTTCGCGCCAGCTGTGAGATGCATGCCCGCATCATCCCGGGACACAAATTTGCCCGTACTCTCGATGACAATCTCAACGCCTTTATCTGCCCATGGAAGGGTATTCGGGCTAGTCTGGGAAAGCGCTTCAACGAAATCGCCATCAATGACCAAGCCATTTTCCCGAACCTCCACTTTCCCAGAATAGATGCCATAGTTCGAATCATATTTGAAGAGATGAGCCATAGTCTTTAAGTCACCGACATCGTTAAAGGCAACGATATCGAATTGACCTGGATATTTCTCCTTCATAATCTTTAAAACCTGGCGACCGATTCGCCCAAAGCCATTGATTCCTACTTTCGTTGCCATCATTATTTCTCCTTGAAAAATGGGATGTTATGGTCAGTTGGAAACACCGACCGGTTCGACTTTATCGATTGGAGGAAGACTTAAAGGGCCTGTCCGTTCCTCTAAAAGCGAGAGCAATGTATCGCATAATTTATCCGGATCATGGTGTGTCATTTTTTCCTGATCAACGAGATTCGTTGTATAAACCGGAGTACTCATTCCTACTGTTAGAGGATTAACCCAAGTCACTCCTTCAGGCAGTTCATATTGAAAGTAGTCATTCGCGACGATCAGATCGAATAGCCCCTTTCCCACGTGATCTTCAATTGCTTCAAGATGTTGACAGCAATCATAACCAATCGTTTCACCAGCTTGAGTGGCGATGTTGCACACGAAAACCTTAAATGCGCGACTGGCTCGAATCGCCGCAGTCATGTCCGGAATAAGAAGATTAGGCATGATGCTTGTATACAGACTGCCCGGACCAACGACAATCATGTCAGCATTTAGGATGGCGTGTAACGCTTCAGGATAGGCCGGTGGATCGTTGGGTTCCAACTGAACATGACGAATCCGCCCTGGAAATGCAGGAATGCTGCTCTCTCCTTCAATACGGACCATTTGTGTGTCGTGTTCGATTGATTTATCCGCCACTAAGGCAACATCACGCAAGGTCGAAGGAATGACTCTACCGCGAATTGCCAAAACCCTCCCTACTTCAAGCAATCCTTTTTCAAAACTACCGGTGGCACCCGCAAGTGCAGCGATAAATAAATTTCCGAAACAATGACCGCCAAGCTCATCCCCATCCAAGAAGCGATATTGAAACAGACGAGTGAGGAGATCCTCATCATCGGAGAGTGCTGCCAGACAATTTCTTAGATCTCCAGGAGGTGGCAGCCCTAATGATTTTCGCAATCGCCCTGAAGAGCCGCCATCATCAGCAACTGTCACAATCGCTACCAGGTTGCTGGAGATTTTTTTAAATCCTCGCAATAAAGTTGAAAGCCCAGTGCCTCCGCCAATGGCAACAACTTTCGGCCCCCTATCCAGACGCCGGTGTTCCGCTACCGCGTCAACCACTGATTTTCCTGGCCGTATATAGGGTGCGAGCAAGGTACGATATAATGAAACTGCGCCAAAGAGAAGAGCGAAGGAACCACTCACTCCCAAGATTAAAGCCCTCAACCAGCGCGGCAACGCGCTCAAACTAAGCAGAGCGAGCCATGGAGAACCGGGATAGGAACGATAAATGTCAAGGAGGATAATTGCCAATCCAAGACCAATAAGCGCTATCCCAACAACCATGAGCAAGAACCAGCGTTTTACTCCCAGTCCTGGTTTAAACCATCGGAGCAGACTACGCCATTGCTTCCTCGATTGCTTATTCGATCCAAGTTTTTCCAATTGATTACGCACGGCGTCACTATACCAGAGTTGACTTGGAGCGTCAACGAAGGAATTTACGATTTCTTTATCCCCAATGGAAATGGGTGTATAATCGAGTCACTATACCAAACCCTAAAGGAGGATGGCCCATGGCTAGCGTAACATATGATCATATCACCAAGAGTTTTGGAGACGTCATTGCTGTCAACGATTTAGATATCAAAATAGAAGATAGAGAGTTCTTGGTCCTGGTTGGGCCATCCGGTTGTGGAAAAACTACCGCTCTTCGTCTTCTGGCCGGACTAGAGGAGGTCACGGAAGGCACACTTTACATTGGCGATCGTGTTGTAAATGATATCCCGCCGAAAGATCGGGACATCGCTATGGTTTTCCAATCCTATGCGCTCTATCCCCACATGTCTGTTTACGACAACATGGCTTTTGGCCTGAAATTGCGTAAGACCCCTAAGGATGAGATCAAGCGTAGGGTCAATGAAGCAGCTGAGATCCTTGGCATCCAAAGCTTGTTGGACCGCAAGCCAAGACAGCTTTCGGGCGGTCAACGTCAGCGTGTTGCAGTCGGCCGAGCGATCGTGCGCGAACCGAGAGTTTTTCTCTTCGATGAGCCTCTGTCAAACCTGGATGCAAAGTTGAGAGTGCAGACAAGAGCAGAGATTATCAAGCTTCATCTGCGTCTCAATACTACATTTATCTACGTCACGCACGATCAAACCGAAGCGATGACGATGGCTTCTCGCATTGCTGTGATTGATAGTGGTCTCCTACAGCAACTCGAAACGCCTCAGAATCTTTATGATAAACCTGCCAACGTCTTCGTCGCCGGGTTTATTGGCTCCCCCGCTATGAACTTCTTCAACGCCAAAGTCAATAAATCGGATGGCAAGGTCATCGTTGACGCGGGCTCTTTCCAGGTTCCAGTACCGGAGAACAAGACACAGATCTACCTTCCTTACGTAGGCAAGTCTGTCATCTTTGGTATCCGTCCTGAGGATATCCACGATCCGAACTACGTGCCAGCAAGAATCTCTGCCGCCCCAGTGGAAATCAAAGTCGATGTGACTGAATTAATGGGTAATGAAATATTCGTCTATCTCGTCACAGGCGATACTACATTCGTAGGTCGTGTTGATCCTCGAACAAGCCTGAGAGTAGGGGATAAAACTCAAGTCCTCTTCAATACGGACAACATGCATCTCTTTGAGACAGAGGGCAGCCAAAAGGCAATCCGCTAGCTCTACCATACATTAACACAAACCCCCGCCGAATTTCGTGCGGGGGTTTATTATGGTTGCTTCTCAAGGGAGTAAATACTTATGGCAAATTTTGAACTGATGCAAGAATTGAGTATTCCCTCTCCAAGAAAAATCGTGTTGCTTGTTATGGACGGCCTTGGAGGATTGCCAAAGGAGAGCGGGGGTCCGACAGAGCTTGAAGCCGCCAGGACGCCCAATATGGATCGTTTGGCAAGTGAAGGTACTTTGGGTCAGTTGATCCCTATCGCGCCTGGGATCACTCCCGGTTCCGGACCTGCTCACCTGGCGTTATTTGGTTATGACCCTCTGACCTATATCGTCGGTCGTGGCGTTCTGGAGGCATTTGGCGTTGGTTTGCAGGTTAAGAAGGGTGATGTCGCTGCACGAGGAAATTTTTGTACTGTTAATACACAGGGCAATATCACGGATCGGCGCGCAGGTCGCATTCCTTCCGAGAAAGCCATTCCCATAGTCGAACGCTTATCCTCGGTCCAGATTCCTGGTGTGAATATTGAATTAAGGCATGTTCAAGAATATCGATTTGCCATCGTCTTTCGTGGCGAGAATCTCCAACCTAACCTAAATGATACGGATCCACAAAAAACTGGTGTCCCTCCGCTCCTGGTTGAAGCTAAATCGAAAGGTTCAGCTCACACAGCAGAACTATTCAACCAATGGATTGCGGCTGCGCTACGGGTTTTGGCTCATGAACCACAAGCGAACGCACTCACATTACGGGGCTTCTCCACCGATCCAAGATTGCCTCAAATTGAAGAGATATACGGGCTCCATCCGACCTGTATTGCGGTCTACCCCATGTACAAAGGTGTTTCCTCTCTCGTCGGGATGGAAGTTCAGACCTTCAAAGGAAATCGTCCCGAGGATGAATTTGCTGAAGCCTTACGCGTCTGGGAAGGATTTGATTTCTTTTTTATTCACATTAAGAAAACGGACAGCCGGGGCGAAGATGGCGATTTCGAAGGGAAAGCGGCTGAAATTGAAGCGGTTGATGCTGCCCTTCCAAAATTGTTGGATATAGCCCCGGATGTGCTTGCTATCACCGGCGACCACTCAACTCCTTCCGTCATGCGAGTCCATTCCTGGCATCCGGTACCGCTTCTTTTATGGGCGCCTAGAACCGGCCGCCCAGATGATCAACAAGAATTTGGAGAGCGAGCTTGTGCCCGAGGCGGTTTGGGGACATTTCCAACTTCATCACTCATGCCTCTCTTGCTTGCTCATGCTGATCGTTTGGAAAAATTCGGCGCCTGATGAAAGCAACCCAGTGATCATTACTGAATAGGAGGTCGCTTCAGTATCTTCTTCTCGAAGTACCCAGCGGTTCACTTACAGACATAGGATCACCAAACAAACCCGCTTTGCCAGGTCAAATCCACCTGCTAATGCGAATTGAAAAGAAATGACCTTTAGGCGCAATCCCAAAAGGTTTCTTATGGTTCATCAGGTCAAGGTTCTCGGCAATACCACCAAAAAACGCAATGCGTATGTCGAAGCCCGGATAATCGTTAATAAATCATGACAGCTTCGCGAGTATTATGCGCGTGATCATCGTCGAATCCCATTCGTATCTTATTGAATCCAACCTGGTGAAGGAACGGTTCCTTGATAAGATCTGAAAGTTGAGTGGATCTTGCTTAAGATATCCGTAACTGCTCAGCCATATCATCTTTCATCCCGATTCGCCTATGACCCCCCTCTTATCCCCCCATTTGCGCCTTCGGGTCTCAGCCTA
>CAYGXU010000153.1:0-5975 GCA_964353875.1 uncultured Anaerolineaceae bacterium
ATTGGAGTCCTACGGCTTGCCGTTGGGCATAGCATCAGCAAGCTGATGCACTCCATACTTCTCCTCTGGATTGGAGTCCTATGGCTTACCGTTGGGTATAGCATCAGCAAGCTGATGCACTCCACTGCCTCAAACACGCCCGGCGGCAAACCATTGGGCTCATATGGTTAAGGATGCTAAAAAGCACCCTAGGCCCAGAGGGACTTTATCCCACATCCCCCATACCTCAACACCAAAGGCAATATGCAACTTCAGATGGAATACACCCTGCTCTTGTCGTTCCATCAATAATGAAGACAATTGTCCTGGGATGAAAGAGTTATTTGGCATGAATCTTGATACTGATAATAGGATAGATATCCGGGGAAGTAGTTTACTATACCGGTTAACAGGCATGTAGTTATGGGTTATATTCCTTTTGAGCAATTAACGAAGACGGGATTCGTCCATAGCAGAGAACCACAAGCGGACCTAATGAAGGTGCATTGATTCTTTACTAATTGAGCATAACGCGCATGAGAATACAATTCAACTCTCGATTTTATCCTTTTCTTTTCTTCCTAGGGGTCCTAATAGGCGCGATTTTGGCTTGCTCCCGTGGGGATGGCCAACTACCTCCAACGGTCACCAGCCTACCAACAAGTCCTTATCTTTTGTTGCCGACCATGACGCCCACGATTCCGCCATCTCCCACCTCCACAGTAAACAGCCCCACCCCCAGCGCAACGCCTCTTCCAGTGAGGCCTTCACCCACACCCGATCCGATTCGGGAGATGCCGTCATTACGGGATTCGTTCGAACGCTACGTCGTCCGAGTAGGGGATACATTAAATCGTATCGCATTTAAATATGGCGTTGCGATGGAACAAATCCGACTTGCCAATGGCTTAACTGATCCGAATATCCTCTCTGTAGGGCAAGAGTTGATCATACCGCCGCCGACGCCTGAGCCAGGTGGCCCGAATATAAAAATCTTGCCAGATTCGGAACTGGTCTTTGGACCTTCAACGATCACCTTGTCATCCATCTGGGAACTTATTCCTCTCGATAGTCCTTTATGGGAATATCGAGAGGAGTTCAATGATGAAATGGTAGACGGTCCAAGAATTATCCAAATTATTGCAGAGAATTATTCCGTCAATCCGACGCTTCTGCTCGCAGTCCTGGAGTACCAGAGTGGATGGGTGCGAGGAGGGAGCGATTATGATGCCTGGGATGTCTATCCAATCGGATGGGCTCAGCCCGGGAAAGAAGGGCTCGCCAGTCAATTATCCTGGGCTGCCGATCAATTAAACGCAGGTTTTTACCGTTGGCGGTCTGGGTGGGCGGGTCCATTGGTTTTTTCTGATGGCAGGATCGTGCCCTTGGGCTTGGGGGTGAACGCTGGCACAGTGGCAGTGGAATACATCTTTTCTCAACTTTACTCTGTAGATGAGTGGAGGCAGGTCATTGCGCAGAGCGGTTTCCCAAAAACCTACGATGACCTCTACGGCGACCCATTTCTTCATCCCACAGAACCCCTTGTCCCTGCTGATCTTACCCAACCACCTTTACGTCTGCCGTTTGAGGATGGGGTGGATTGGTCATTCACTGGTGCGCCTCATAGTGCCTTTGGTAATTGGGCGGCCTGGGCAGCGCTGGATTTTGCGCCGTCAACGCACAGCCCGGGATGTACTCGTTCTGATGAGTGGGTGGTTGCTGCCAGGGATGGGCTTGTAGTCCGCTCGGGTCGAGGTCAAGTGCTGCAAGATCTGGATGGTGACGGTTTCGAGCAGACGGGATGGACATTGCTCTACCTGCATATTGAGACACGCGATAGGATACCCTCCGGAACATATTTATACGCCGGGGATCGCATTGGCCATCCATCTTGTGAAGGCGGCATTTCAACAGGTACCCACGTCCATTTTGCCCGCAAGTATAATGGAGTCTGGATTGAAGCTGAAGGCAGTATGTCCTTCAACCTCGACGGTTGGACGCCTAAAAGCGATGGCTCACCTTATGATGGTTACTTGATCCTTGGGGAAACTGCCTTGAAAGCCTGTGGTTGTCGTGCTGACTATAATCAAATCTCCCGTTAAGGTTGATGGATTGTGAACTCAATTGGCTCTGGTAGAAGGTTCGCAGTAGTGTTATTTTCCCTCTGCTTGGCTGCATTGGCTTGCTCGCGGGGACAGGTGGTTGTATCTACGGGAAGCGAAGAGGAAACTCCCGAAATAATCGTACAGGAAACGACACAAATTACCCCCAATATTCCAACGGATGCAACTCATCCGGAAGCAATCTTACCCACCCAACTGCAGGAGACATCGACCCCTTCTCGGCCTGCACCCATCGCCTCACCGACATTTCCGCCAACACCCACATTGAATATTCATGCGGAAACAGAAACCCTTCTTTATGAGACGCAACCAGGTGACACCCTTTTGAATCTGGCGATACGATTTGGTGTGGTTCCTTCAGACATCCGCCTGGTTGCCGGCCAATTGCCTGAGGAGCATGGTTTGATCGGTCCCGGGCTTACCCTCATCATCCCCAATCGTATCGAGAACGCCAGCCCACCCGAGCGTCTCGTGCCGGATAGTGAGGTCGTATTTTCCCCCCATGCCGCTGAATTTGATATTGCTTCTTTTGTGGAGCTTCAAGGCGGCTATCTTAATTCCTATCGAGAAATTGCTCGCGGTCGACAACGGACGGGAGCGGAGATTATTGCGCTTTCGGCTTTAGATCACTCCATGAATCCTCGCCTCCTATTGGCCTTGGTGGATTATTATTGTGGTTGGATCTCCGATCCATCGATTCCCTCAGGGGATGTGCTGCAATACCCCTTGGGAATAGTGGATCCCGATTACCGTGGGCTTTACCGTCAGTTGACCTGGCTCTCAAATGAGTTAGGCAAGGGGTATTACGGCTGGCGAGCGGGATCTCTGATTGAGCTTACGCGCCCTGAGGGAACCGTGATCCGATTGGCGCCGGGATTGAACGCTGGTACAGTCGCTCTGCAATATGTCTTTGCCGAAAAACCAAAGAATGGTTGGGAGGAGGATTTAAGGCCGGATGGTTTCATTGCAGCCTACAAGAAGTTTTTCGGCGACCCCTGGACCTATTGGCATCCGTTATACGAGCCAAACCTACAGCAGCCATCCTTCATCCTACCATTTCTCCCCGGGCATGTTTGGTCATTTACCGGAGGCCCACATGGAGCGTGGGAGAGGGAGGCGGCTTGGGCGGCATTAGATTTCGCTCCTTCTTCGATGCAATCTGGTTGTGTGCCATCGGACGATTGGGTTGTCGCTTCGGCGGCAGGCGGGGTCGCGCGCAGTGAAAATGGGCTGGTGGTGGTGGATCTTGATGGTGATGGTCTGGAACAGACCGGTTGGGTGATCCTATATCTACATATTGCCACCAAGGACCGCATAACGGCAGGATCTTTTGTTGAACAGGGCGATCTCATCGGACATCCATCTTGCGAGGGCGGATACGCAACCGGCACGCATATCCATATGGCGCGTAAGTACAATGGGGAATGGATCCTGGCCGATGGACCCTTGCCCTTTGAACTCGGTGGTTGGATTGCGCATGCAGGTACTCAGCCATATGAGGGAGCACTAACTAAGGGAGATCAGGTGGTTCTGGCTTGCACTTGTTCGACACAGGAAACCCTCATTTCGCGATGAGATGGCAATTTGCGCTCTCCTGTAGCCTGACTTTTGCTCTCTTGTTGGCAGGTTGTGTGCCGGCATCTAATGGGAGCGGGGATGACGGTTTTAATCTTTCACCGGCATCTACAGCTACTGCAAGCCCCTCGCCCACACAAACCTTACCTGTACCGGGGGAGTTGATTGAATATCTGGCACAAAATGGAGATACTCTTCCTGCTTTGGCAGCACGTTTCAATACTACGATTGAGCAGATCCTGGAGGCTAATCCGAATATCCCCCAACAAGTGACCACCTTACCTCCAGGCTTGCCAGTGCAAATCCCAGCGTACTTTCTACCACTCATCGGCGCTCCTTTCCGAATGGTACCCGATAGTGAGTTGGTTTACGGTCCTACTGCAATTGATTTTGGCCTCGAAGCGGCGATTCGAGATCGTCCTGGCTTCCTCGCAAGCATGACAGGATATGTCCGCAGCCGCACACGATCGGCATGGGAAGTGGTAGAGCTTGTCGCGCAGGATTACTCGTTGCATCCCCGTCTAATCCTCACCTTGCTCGAATATCAATCGCATGCTTTAACGGAGACATCGCCTTCTGAAAATGCATTGCGCTTCCCTCTCGGATATGAGGATAGTCAACGTGAAGGGCTGTATCAGCAGCTTCTCTGGGCTGCTGAGCGCATCAACTATGGCTATTATGGGTGGCGAATAGGGGTGCTGCGCGATCTCTACTTGTTGGATGGTCTTCTCATCCGCCCTCATCCAACGCTCAATGCAGGGACAGTCGCTTTGCAGAGCTTTTTTGCTGGTGTATCTGGGCTGGATGATTTTAAGCACACCGTCGGACCGGAAGGGTTCATCGAGACCTATCGGCAATTATGGGGTGAGCCTTTCGATTATGAAATCGAGATGATACCAGCAAACTTACAGCAACCTGATTTACTCTTGCCATTCCTTCCTGGGCAGATCTGGGCTTTCTCCGCTGGGCCACATTTTTCCTGGGGGACCACTTTACCGCTCGGGGCATTGGACTTCGCTCCACCAGCGATTGAGGGAGGCTGTGCGCCGTCAACTGTGTGGGTCGCAGCGCCAGTTGAGGGCATTGTGGTTCGAAGTGAGGATGCAAGGGTGCTCTTGGATTTGGATGGGGATGGCGATGAGCGTACAGGCTGGGTCCTTTTCTTTTTCCATATCGCCTCCCAGGATCGTGTCCCAGAGGGAAGCGTGCTTGAAGTGGGTGGTTTGATTGGCCACCCATCTTGTGAGGGGGGCCGAGCGACTGGAACCCATTTTCACTTCGCGCGTAAATACAATGGCGAGTGGATACCAGCTGCCGGCATACTGCCTTTTAACTTAGATAGCTGGATTGTCGAATATGGGAAAGAGCCCTACCAGGGTACGATGAAGAAAGGTTCGATCACCGTTTCTGCCAGTACAAATCCCTCAAGCGAGAATCAGGTCTATTATCAATTCCCTTAAGGATCACCTATTCCCCTTTTTAATCGCAGTTCGATGGTTGCATAGAGGATCTGTAACTGCTCAGCCATATCATCTTTCATCCCGATTCGCCTATGACCCCCCTCTTATCCCCCCATTTGCGCTTGCATAATCATGATTAGGCTGAGACCCAAGGCGCAAATGGGGGGATGATAGGGGGGTAACCGAACAGATCATTTTGGGCTTGATATTGTGCTGGTATGCTGAGGAGTTTGCCGAATTGATCTGAGCAGTTACGAGGATCTTTCATAAGGATCATTTCGAACGAACGGAGTTGATGATCACGCGTGAGATCGATTTCGCATGATCAGGAATACGGATCGCTTAGGAAAGAGAAAGCGGGGTTCCTTTCATTGAGCGAGTGGCAGTACCAAGTCCTCGAAGCAGCAATCAACCATCTTTCTCTCCGTCCTTTTGGGGATGAGAAAAGAAAAGCGGAATCAGGACGACAACAATAATAAAATCGTCTCAGGTTTTATTTTCGTCCCGTTCCTTTCGATGGTAATTTCCTTTTTGTGGACGAGCGAGCGCCTTTGCGGGTTGTCGCCGCTGAGGAGCTCTTCTTAGAACGGGAAGAGGTTTTCGAGCCAGTCTTCTTCGATCTGGATTTACTCGATGCGGATGTTTTTGCCCTCGGTTTTCGTCCCGAAGAACCTTTTCCGCTGGAAGAACTGCTTTCGGACGAAACATTCTCTCCGTCAGTAGTGAGTTCCTGCCGATAAGCCACGGATGTGAGGCCAATCACCTGGTCCCCTTCTTTTAGGGGTATGAGAGTGTCTCCAGCAATGGCACGGTTCCTGCGTACTACGTCTCCAATCCG
>CAYGXU010000154.1:0-4339 GCA_964353875.1 uncultured Anaerolineaceae bacterium
ACCCCAAATCTGGCCGCGGGAGTACAGGATGCAACACTCCGTGGAATGCACCCGTGAATCTAATCCAATTAGGCAAGAGATACATTTCTGCGCGATAATGAAGGTGCTAAATTGGAAAGCTGTTCTTGCCTAATGCTGGTTCATATGCCAATTATCCCGATGACGATGATGAATTGAATAGAAATGGGGAAGCATGGAAGATCTCACTGGAAAGCAACTGGGGAAATATCAGGTTGTCGGAGCCTTAGGCGAAGGGGGGATGGCAGCGGTCTATAAGGCCTATCAGCCGGGCATGGATCGCTATGTCGCCCTTAAGATCCTGCCACGTCACTTCGCTAGCGATCCCGAATTTGTCGGCCGTTTCGAGCAGGAAGCCAAGCTGATCGCTAAACTGCAGCACGTCCACGTCCTACCGGTTTATGACTTTGGCGAGGAGGATGGCTATACCTACATCGTCATGCCTTACATCGAGACCGGCACGCTGGACGATCTATTGCATGGGGAAGCGCTGCCCTTGGAACAAATAAAAAAGGTCATCAAGCAGGTGGGAGAGGCGCTGAGCTATGCCCATTCGAACGGAATGGTGCATCGCGACATCAAACCCAGCAACGTCTTGATTGACGATCAGGGGAATTGCCTGCTGACCGACTTTGGGGTCGCCAAAATGGTTGAGGGGACGGCTAAGTTCACCCGGACCGGCGCCATCATCGGCACGCCGGAGTATATGTCCCCAGAGCAGATTCTGGGAAAAAAACTGGATGGTCGCAGCGATATCTACTCGCTCGGGATCGTGCTCTATGAAATGGCAACCGGGCGCCCTCCTTTCCGCGCCGAGACCCCGCCGGCGGTCTTTGTGAAGCATCTGCATGACCCTCTGCCGCTCCCGCGCACCTGGAACCCCGACCTGCCCGAGGCGGTGGAGAAGGTCATCCTGAAGGCGTTGGCCAGAGAGCCAGACGATCGTTATGCCGGTGCGACGGAGCTGGTGCAGGCTTTAGAGAAAGCACTTTCCCCTGAGGCTCAAGCGAAAACCCAGGTTCGAGTACGGGAGAAGGCCTTTGTCCCGACGGTTGTCGAGGCCTCTCCCTTTGCAGGGCGAGAGCCGAAAATCCCGGTCAGAGCCGATGCTGAGGTCCGTCCCAAACGTAAATTGTCCTGGTGGGTCATCGCCTTGGGTGTTCTTGGTCTGGGAGCGATAGGTGTCGCGCTGGTCTTTGGGCTAGCCTACTTGGGTCCGAGGCTTTTCGGGGGGCAAGAGCCGACCACACCAGCACAAACGGCGGTAGTACGGGCTTCCCCGCAGGCGACCTCCCCAGCGGTTGCCACTTCGACGCCCATGCCTACATCGACAGAAACGCCAATCCCGCCTCCTACCTCCTTGCCGGGTTCTCTCGTCCTAACGGTTGACACACTCAGCAACACCATCCCCTGGTTGCCAATTGACGAGTCTGCCAGACCTGTCGTCAACTTTGTCGGTTTCAACACGCTTCGGCCACCTTTCAACAGCGCCATAGTCAGGCAGGCATTTGCCTATGCAATAGATCGCGAACTTCTGGCAGAGATGGCGAGAAAGTACGGAACGGAATCCGCTACACCTGCTACCTCTCTCACACCGCCAGAGACATTGGGGCGGGATCTCTATGCCGTGGTCGGGGCAGCGTACGACCCGCAGAAAGCAAAGGATCTGCTCGCCAAGGCGGGCTACTCCGACCCCTCTGCATTTCCTACGACGATCTTCCTGGTCAGCGCGTACGGCGAAAAAGCACCGGGTGCTCGCTTCAACCTGGCAACCGCCATGGCTGATATGTGGGCGACCCAATTAGGGGTCGTCGTGCAAGTTGAGGTCATTCAAGGCTTCAAGGCCTACTCCGACCGTCTGAGCACCGACCCCCCTGAACTCTTCTGGTACGGGTGGGTTGCCGACTACAATGACCCAGATATCTTCTTGCGAGAGATCTTCCATTCCGGCTCAGAGTACAACATCGGAGGTTTCTCCAGCTTGGACTTCGACAGCTTGGTGGACCGCGCGGGGACATCTAACAACCCGGCAGAACGTCAAGAACTCTATATCCAGGCTGAGCGCCTCCTGTGTGAGACGGAAGCCGCCTTGATACCCATCTACCACTCTCGGTAGGCGCCACATCTTGTGGCGTGTTGCGGAAGCGAGGCTGTCTGAAGAGCCCGGTGCGATAGTATCGCACGCCGGGATACTTCGACAGGCTCAGTACAGGTCTGTGTGGGGGCTGCTGGGTAACTGGTAGTCCTGCCGCGACAACTCCCTGGTTGAACTGTCATGGAAGTATCCTCAATAGCCGGTCCTGGTGACCTTCAGCGGCGAGAAACGCTATATGGAAGAATGTAGGCAAGTAATAGAGCCGCAAGGCCTGCCTACCTTTTTCGAGATCGAGCAGCCCTTTGATGTGTTATCTATCCTGGCGCGCTGTCGAGGAGTAATGGATCGCCCTGGCGGGAATAGAGAGAGCCTTGCATGGTAATGGTCATCAATCATCTTCAGGGAATACGGCAAGCCGGTTGTGAATTTCATCGACCAGGTGGGACAAAGATTTCTGTGCGATAATGAATGCGCTAAATATGAAGAGCGCCTCTCAAATATTGGCGGTTCATCTGGCAATTAGCCCGACAATGGTTATGAATTGAAAAGAAATAGGGAAGCATGGAAGATCTCACTGGAAAACAACTCGGGAAATACCAGATCGTGGCAGCCTTGGGCGAAGGGGGTATGGCGGCGGTCTATAAGGCCTATCAGGCGGGCATGGATCGCTATGTCGCCCTTAAGATCCTGCCGCGCCATTTCGCAGGGGACCCGGAATTCGTAGGCCGTTTCGAGCAGGAAGCCAAGCTGATCGCCAGGCTGCAGCATGTCCATATCCTCCCGGTTCATGATTTTGGAGAGGATGAAGGATATACCTATATCGTCATGCCTTACATTGAAACTGGCACGCTGGATGATCTGCTGCATGGGGAAGCGCTGCCCCTGGAACAAATAAGAAAGATCATCAAACAGGTGGGCGAGGCGCTGAGCTATGCCCATTCGCGTGGATTGGTCCATCGCGATGTAAAGCCCAGCAACATCCTGATCGACGAACAGGGGAACTGCTTGTTGACCGACTTTGGCATCGCCAAGATCGTGGAGGGGACGGCTAAGTTCACCCAAACCGGCGCCATCATCGGCACGCCGGAGTACATGTCGCCAGAACAAATACTGGGAGAAAAGCTGGATGGTCGCAGCGACATCTACTCGCTTGGGATTGTGCTCTATCAGTTGGCAACCGGACGCCCTCCTTTCCGCGCCGAGACTCCCCCGGCGGTCTTTGTGAAGCACCTGCATGACCCTCTGCCGCTCCCGCGCACCCGGAATCCCAACCTTCCCGAGGCGGTGGAGAAGGTCATCCTGAAGGCATTGACCAGGGAGCGAGGCGATCGTTTTGCGACCGCGACTGAGCTCGTGCAGGCCTTAGAAAAAGCGCTCTCTCCTGAGGTCCAATCGAAAACCCAGGCACGTGCAAGAGAGAGGACCTTCGTCCCAACAGTTGTCGAGGCGCCCCCTATTGCGAAGCAAGAACCAGGATTTCCGGTCAGGGTTGACGTTGGAGCTCGTCCCAAACGCAAATTGCCCTGGTGGGTTATCGCCCTGGGTATTTTTGGCCTGGGGGGGATGGGTCTGGTGGTGATCTTGGGATTGGCCTACTTTGGTCCGAGGCTTTTCGGAGGGGAGGAGACGACCACACCAGCACAAACGGCGGTGGCGCGCGCTTCTCCGCAGACGACTTCCCAAGCAACAGCGGTCCCCCAACCAAGCAGGATGCCATCCTCTCTACCGATCGGGGAGTGGCAATTCGATCGGATCGAAGTTAAATGGACCTATTCCTTTCCAGCGCCCATCTGGTCACTGGACGCCTATGGGGATGGTTTTGCGACGGGAGATCTCAATGCAGATGGCGTTCACGATATCGCTTTTGGCACAAAGGATGGTTATGTCGTTGTTGTGAACGGCGCCAGCGGTGATGAGATATGGAAGGAGCGGATCACCTCGGAAGCCAGCGAACCGATCAATGTCGATCTGGTCGATATCAACGATGATGGTAATTTAGAGGTCGTGGCGGCGGGGAGAGGCGATTCCTCGTCACAGTGGCTGGGGATTATAGTTGCGTTTGACCGCAATGGGAGCAAGCTCTGGCTGGTACGCTGCGATTACGATGAGGTAGTGGATTTAGCCTACGGAGATATCGACGCCGATGGAGACACCGATGTGGCTGCTTCGGCAGGGACCTATGCTTGGGGAGGGGGTCAGGTGCTCCTTTATGATGGCAGGACGGGC
>CAYGXU010000154.1:4439-5969 GCA_964353875.1 uncultured Anaerolineaceae bacterium
AGGGACCTATGCTTGGGGAGGGGGTCAGGTGCTCCTTTATGATGGCAGGACGGGCCAGCGAATTTGGGCGCGTGACCTGGGAAGAGGCAACGCTCGGGGGATCGACGCCGGCGATGTGGATGGCGACGGCGATATGGAGATCGCCGTGGAAAATTACGATAACAAGGTCTTTTTGCTGGATGGCAGAAGCGGCGAGATTTTGTGGTCACAATCGAAGGAGTGGTATG
The DNA here is from genome assembly GCA_964353875.1 of uncultured Anaerolineaceae bacterium. GTDB lineage: Bacteria > Chloroflexota > Anaerolineae > Anaerolineales > E44-bin32 > MGNI01. Next base: position 4,667 of record CAYGXU010000154.1, read on the forward strand.
GTCGCGATGTGGTCATCACGGATGTGGATGGGGATGGTACAGTGGAGATCTTGTCCGGCTCCAGTAAGGTGAGCGCCTTTGATCCTGAAGGTAACTTGAAGTGGAAAGCGGACTCGCAAGAGGAGGCGACCAGCCTCTCCGTCGCTGATATCAACGGCGATGGGCGTCAGGAGGTCATCTTCAACTCCGCATTCTCGGGGATATCCCTGGTGCTGGATGATGCTGGAAAGATCCTTTGGCAGCGAGAACGGAGCGGGGCGCATGCCATCGGGGATGTGGATGGAAACGGTGTGAAGGATATCGTCTTTGCCACGATCCGATATCGGCAGATTGACCCCCCTTATGCTATAGAGGCGGTGGACGGATCGGGCAATATCCTTTGGAGTTACTCATTGGATTCTATTTTCAATGAAGGCGGCTTTAACCTGGTAGCAGCCAATCTGGATGAAGATCCAGCAGATGAGGTGTTGGTGGCCAATGGGAGGGAGCTTATTTTGATCGATCCGCAAGGGTAAGCTGATCAGATCGCTATAAGATACCGTCATCTGTTTTCCGTACGAGATAATTGTTGGGCAAGCTATGCTCAAAGTGGAAGGTTTCATGCAAGCAGTGAGAAAATGTGATTTCGATTGAAATAAGCAGCGGTTGCGCAGCTCAGGGTGCTTATTTCTGTGATAGACTGACTATGTAGCACGCCTCAAGGAGGGGGACCGATCATGACCCATGAGCGATATTTAGACCCTCAAGATGATGGACTTCCTATAAGGGAATCAGGCCTGTGGGCATCCGAAAAACTAGATTATTTACGACGCTACATTGACGTCTTTGAAACCTCGATGCGAAAAAAATGATCAAGGAGGGCATATATTGATCTTTTCGCTGGTCCCGGGAAGTGCATAGACCGGAAAACAGGTCAAATTTTCCTTGGCTCACCACTTGTCTCGCTAACTACAAAGCATCCTTTTACTGATTATTTCTTTGTTGATTTTGATCAGACGAATGTCGAAGCTCTGAGGAAAAGGTGCGGCGTCTCTCCCTATGCTGATCGCGTTCAAATGTCCGTAGGGGATGCGAATACTGTGGTTCAAGATATCGTCAGACAACTTCAAAGGGCTCAATCACTCAATTTGGCGTTCTTGGATCCTGAAGGCCTGGAACTTAAGTGGAATACTGTAGCTAATCTTGCAACTATAGGTAGGATGGATCTCATCATCCATTACCCGCAGATGGGATTGAACAGGAGTATGTCGGTTGCTGTTGATAAGCCTGGCATAAGCGATGTGGATCAATTCTTCGGCGGAAC
>CAYGXU010000155.1:0-5952 GCA_964353875.1 uncultured Anaerolineaceae bacterium
TGGTATGAACAGACCAGGGGATATCATCCCTTTCTCAGGGTGTTCCCAGCGCAGCAGCGCCTCGGCGGCGAGGATGTTTTCGTCCTCAAGGCTGACGATAGGTTGGTAGTAGACATTGAACTGGCCTTTCTCCAGAGCCGCGCGAATATCCATTTCCATCATCGATAAATCGATTTCGCCAGGCAGGCGAAGCGGCAGAAGGAAGGATGCGGACTGGTGGGAATCCAACCGATCTTGCAGGATAAGCCAATTGGCTGATTGGGTGATAGCATCGACTGATCGGAACTCAGCAAGGACCGCTGGCTGTGTAATCGTGAATAGGGTGGGATTGTAGATCGAGCCGCGTATGATAAATGTACTGCCTGTATTTTCAAGACCGGTGACTTCGAGGTCCAGTTGACGTGTCTGCATGTTGGAGGGCATTGAAGTTAGAGGATCAATGAGGAACTCTGCGGTTATATCTTCTCGATTTCGACCCATTGTTGCCAGTCTGGCAGTCCATCCGGGGAATTCGATGATTCCAAAGGCGCGCGTTTCCCCTGGTCCGAGAGGGGAAGGAGGGCGGAGTGTCGCTAAAGAAAGGATTTCATCACCAAGCTTAAGCAGGATAAGGCCAGATAGCCAATAGGGCAGAGAAGCCTGATTTTTAATCGCCCCTATCACGAGGATGTTCCGCTGAGAGTCGAATGTCACACGCGGGGGTTGCACCATAATGAGTGGAACAGGAGAAGGTTTCGAGGTAATAGTCGCATCGATGTAAGAGGAGAGATGAGATAAATTGGGAGATTGTTCGAAAGTTGCCAAGAAGGGAATGGTTTCTTCGGGAAGGATTATGGAGAGGCGGTCATTCAAAACGATGAGTTCTTGGGGAGCGCCGCTCAGATCAGTAGCCATCAGGACCAACTGATGGATTTTGGCGGGCGTAATTCCTGGATTGGATAACCGACCCAGGACGGTGTACTGCCCTCCATTCTTGGATGGGGGACCTATAATAGAGATCGTTAAGGGGGCGCGCTCGAAGTTGCCGCGGGGTAGAACCATGATGTGCGCTTCTGCTGTATTGACCTGCTCACTATCGGGAAAAGCTACCTGGAAAGGGGCGTCTTCTCCAGGAGATACATGTCTCATGAGCAGAGGGATGAGTTGCTCTGCGACAACCTCACCAGCATTGTTCCGAAGTGAAACGCGAACAGAAACATCGACGACGCTCAAAGGGCTATTATTCTTTAGTAGTCCAATGACTGCATATTGCCCTGAGGAAGGCTGATGGATTAGGGTAAGATTGTCGATCATGGCAGGCGGCATTGGGGTTGCCGTGATTGTGGGTGGCGGTGAGTGAGTGGATGAAGGTAGGATCATTGGCGTGCTGCTCTGTGCCAAGCCTGAGGGGACCGAAGGGGGTTTCCCGCATCCCGCAACGATTGGTGCAATGAATAAGACAATCAACAAGGATATGCACAGCCGTGTCTTCACAGCCTCAATGATACCCTATTCATGAGGAGTGAGAAGAATGGGTGACCATAATATTGTATTGCAGGTGAACATTTGCACGATGCGCGCAAATTTTGGTTGCGGTAGAAAGCCGCGCTGCGGTTTCTTAGGCTCAATCTCGCTTATTATGTCATCCTGAGGAGTCCTTCGACTTCGCTCAGGATAAACTCCGCGACGAAGGATCCCTACAAACTCGCTTTCTATGGGATCATCATAGGGATTCTTCGCTTCACTCCGTTCCGCTCAGAATGACATCTCTCCTTATGTCGTACTGAGGAGTTCTTCGGCTTCGCTCAGGATAAACGCCGCAACGATGGATCCTTGAGAACTTGCTTTCAATTTTATTACCGGCGAGCATACTCACTTATGATTGCTGCGCCGGATTTTCTAAGTAACCCTATACGGAGACAGCGTAAAATGCTTAATAGGCGCTCAACTGGGTGATTTCAGGTGTGTCCGCGCAAATCTTGCAGGACGGATTTTTCTTCAGGGTGAATTCTTCAAAGCGCATTGTGTATGCATCGTAAAAGAGCAGCCTGCCAATCAAGGGCTCTCCAATCCTGAGCAGTAATTTCAATCCTTCGCTAGCCTGAATAGTCCCGATCGTTCCCGGTAGGGCGTTGAAGATACCTGCTCGAGAAGGTTGAAGGGGGGAATCAGGAGGTGGCGGCTCAGGAAAAAGGCAACGGTAACAGGGCCCTTTCTCAGCCCAGAAAACGCTCACCTGTCCTTCAAATTTTGATACAGAACCATAGATATATGGCTTATGGGTAAGCACACAGACATCGTTCATGAGATAACGGGTTGGGAAGTTATCACATCCGTCGATAATAAGATCATATCCCGTGGAGATTCTAAGCGCATTTTCTGAGGTGAAAACATCATCGTATATTTCAATGTCGATGGAGGGATTCATCTCGGATAGGCGATCTCTAGCGGAAAGGACTTTTTTCCGCTTCAACCCTGATGTCGTGTGGAGTACCTGACGTTGAAGGTTTGAGAGGTCAACCAAGTCGTTATCCACCAATCCGAGCTTCCCCACTCCTGCCGCAGCCAGGTAAATGGCAATCGGGGATCCCAGTCCACCCGATCCAACGATCAAGGCCGAGGAAGCTTTCAGCCTTTGCTGACCTTCAAGCCCAATCTCGTCGAGTAAGATATGCCTCGAATAGCGGGTCATTTCGTCAGGCGTCAATACCGAACCTTGTGATGGGATTTTTTCAGTTTTCGACATTTATTATCCCTATTGCCTTCATAACCTTCGATATCATCGTAAACGCGTCAACCGGGAATCTGGTTGGTGACCGCCAATCGTGTTCATGGGGTGAATGCTGGATAAACACACTACTTGGATTATAAAGCTGGATGCGATTAAGAACAGTGACAGATGGAAATCCTGTCGCCATAGGAAGCTTGGCGCGGGGAGGGAGGAGGATCACAGCCTGAAGATCATGGCGTGGATCGCTTTCTTCCTGGAAATAGAAAGCAAAAGATGGTGATGGTCAGATAATCCCTTTCGATTTCCAGGAATCGTAATGGCATCGAATGGGTTTCTATGGGGAGATGATTCGATTGTGTTAATTGGCAAAAAGAAAGCCATATTCCCAATGATATTCTCGTAGTATGTAGAAGTCATGACAGAAAACCGAACCCCTTATTATCGATCATCAGGATACAATAAGGGTAAATAGTGAAATTAAAAAGACGAGGATTATATTTGCGCAAACTGCCATAGATAGTGTATTAATTGCTTCCTTCTGGATTGAATGATTTAACCCTTGCTATAATGATCTATAAGGTAGAGAGAAAGACGGATGTTACCGGAAAAAGATAATTCAGATAGCCGTTTGGTAAGTCGCTCCAGCTTCTCTGAAGCATTGCGCTATATGGGGATCACGCTGGGTGTCTCGGCGTTATTGGCGACTCTCTTCACTGCCTGGACGCCTGCAAGCCTGAATCCAGCAGAAGCAGTTGGAAATTTGTTGGCAAGAACACTTGGCTCCGCGGAAACGCCCCCAGCCGAAACGGTCGGTGCGGGAGGGAGTGAAGGCGAACAAGGGTTCAAAGTGGGTATTGTCGCAGGACATTCCGGTCTTCGCCCCGATACGGGAATGCCTGATCCGGGCGCAACGTGTGATGATGGCCTGACTGAATTAGAAGTCAATGCCAGGGTTGCTGACCTTGTAGTTCAGGGTCTCAACAACGCCGGCATCGAAGTCGATCTTCTGGAGGAGTTTGATAATCGCCTCGCCGGATATCAGGCCAGCGCGCTTATCTCGATTCATGCAGACTCCTGCTTCTACTTTAATGAGGAGGCTACCGGTTATAAGGTCGCTCAATCTGCCCAATCACCAGAGGTGGAAAAAGCACAGCGTCTTGTTGATTGCATTGCTGATCGCTATGGCAAGGCCACCCACCTCCGCTATCACCCTGCCAGTGTGACACGCGATATGACCGAGTATCACTCTTTCTTTGAGATCGATCCGGACACACCAGCAGCCATCATCGAGACAGGTTTTCTTTACCTGGATCGTGATTTCCTCACGAGTAATCCAGACCTCGCTGCGCGAGGCATTGTTGATGGTGTTCTCTGTTTCTTAAACAATGAACCAGTCTATCCTTTGGAGAGTCAACCTTAGTGGCGGAACAGGGATTGCAGGAGGCGAAAGCATTCCTGAAGACAGCGCGAAGCGCCCTTCAACAAGGGGATTCGGAGGAAGCCAATCGCCTCGCCCGCCTTGCGATCCAGCAGGCGCCGAATTGGGAATTGCCCTGGTTGTTCCTGGCCGCAACCTCCGAACCTGCGCAGGGTTTGAACTTCGTGGCTCGAGCTTTGGAGATTAATCCTGCCAGCAAGCCTGCTCGAAAAGCCATTCGCTGGATCATCCGAAAGCTGCCTGCGAAGAACAGGCGACAAGCCATTGATCGTCTTTGCATTCCTGAAAACCTGAAGGTCCGAATCACGCCCTTAGAAGATTTGACAAGAAGACGCCTCTTTTCGTTTCGCTTATTTGCCTCCTTCCTTCTTTGCTTGTCAGGATTGGGGATTTGGATAGGGTATAAACCTGCCGATGCTCAACAAAGTATCGTTGCCTCCGCACCGGTTCCGAAAGCGAGTTTAACCCCGACCCCTACAAACACGCCCACAAATACTCCCACGCCGACTATTACGCCAACATCAACGCCAACTCCGACGCCAACGAATACTCCAACCCCTGCCATCTCGCCGACACCAAGACCCAAGGTTTCATTTGAATACACGCTCAATCCAGAGGAACTGGCTGATGAAGGTCGCTGGATCGATGTTGACCTTGGAGAGCAACTGGTCACTGCTTATGATGGTGCATCCCCAGTGGTTTCTTTTCCGGTCTCAACTGGTACTGCTTCTCACCCAACCGTTACGGGTCAATTCAGGATTTGGACAAAATTGCGTTATGATGATATGACAGGCCCGGGCTATTACCTCCCTGATGTTCCATATACAATGTATTTTTATAAGAGTTACGCCTTGCATGGAACATATTGGCACCATAATTTTGGCCATCCAATGAGCCATGGCTGCATTAACCTGCGAACGGAAAATGCCCAGTGGTTATATGAATTTGCATCGGTAGGCACGCTGGTCAATGTCCATCCATAAGATGAATGTCCCTTAGTTATGCCGCCTAATTCAGCCAAAGGTTTCACGAAACATAGGAGTAGTTGATGCCCTTCAACACCAAACTGATCGACCTCCTCAAAACCGACCCGCGCTTTGTGGACGATGACGGCGAGCTCGTTCTTGCTGCCGTGCAGCCCGCGCTTGGAAGATTGACCGCAACCTTGTGAAGTTGCTCTTCTCAGACAAAGAAATCAAAGCCAAGTTTTTTGAAGAGATTGAGGGGCATTGGATTTTCAATACCAACACTTTCATTGATTACATCTCGCAAAAGAATTTTCTGGATAACTCCTATACTCGCTTTCGCAATTGCATAGGGCTGACGATTGACGGCAAGTATTTGCGCGAGCGCGGCGACGTGGCGCTGGTATGGCCCTATAAGGATTGCGTGCTGGAAGGCGGGAAAACCAAGGAAGAAGAAAAGCGCAAGGAGATATTCTTCAACGAAGTGCTGGCGCAGGATGAAATTAACCACCTGCTCGATCCCAAAGTGCTGACCAATTTTGTGCGTATGTTGGACAGGCAAATGCAAAAACTGCAAGCGCAATACGAGCAAATCTACCTGCTGCGCAACGAAGGCCATTTCGCCATCTACAACTTTACCGATGGGCAAGCCTTCCAACCAGATTTTGTATTGTTCCTGCGCGAGAAAAGCGGCAAGTTGCTCATTTACCAACTCTTCATAGAGCCAAAAGGGAGACACCTCAAAGAGCATGACCACTGGAAAGAGACCTTCCTGAAAGAAATCACTTCCGAGTTTGACGGTAAACCGCTGACGTTTGAAGACAAGAAATATCGTTTGA
>CAYGXU010000156.1:0-5785 GCA_964353875.1 uncultured Anaerolineaceae bacterium
ACACGCGATCTGTCCATCGGTCAAATAGCCCACAAGGCATGGATCTCAGCGGACGAAGTTCGAACGAAAGCCACGGCGGTGACCGCCTTTTTCACAATAATCGGTGCAATTCCTCGAACCCAAGTGGTATTCATGGTTGATCGCCCTTTCATTTATGTAATTCGCCATAGGCCGACAGGGTCCATTCTATTCATGGGCCGAGTCATGAATCCCATTCTTCCATAGGGGCTGGAGTTATTTCGTCATATCCTGGTATGATTGCTCGGGAAAATCGGTTCCATTTGCTCTGAGAGACATTTGTGATCAGCTCTACGCCAATCCTATGAATCCATCCCTGCGGCCTGTGCCTGACTTTCTGAGGGGCAAAGAGATCGGCTCCTTTGCCCATGACACCATCGTGCGCCGCCTGCCCAGCATTGCACGCCGGACCCTGGCGGAGAATTCATTTCCTCTTTCTGTCGCGCATGCCTTTGAGCAGTTGATCAGTGAAATCCCTCACGCACCCATACGTCCGTTGGAGGACCCAGATGCTCCGGATGCGCAGGCCTGGGAGAGCTATGTCGCTCCCCACCTGGGGATGGACTGGTTGGAGATCCCCTGGCTCTTTGCCGAGTTTTATTTTTTCCGTCGGATTTTGGAGGCAACAGGATACTTTCGTCCTCAGCATCCATGTCATGGATTGGATCCTTACTTTCTACAAAAGCGAACCGGCCTGGAGACCTCACGCGAGGCGGTGCGGGTCCTGAGCATTCAACTTACCCATATGATTGAAGGGGCAATCCCAGCGCGCGAGGCTTTAAAGAGGATGCTGCTGGTCAGTCTTTTAGGGAATCGAGCCGATTATAGCTTGTGGCCGGCTGGTGAGGACGAGCGCAGATTGAACGATCCGGAAAAGGATGATCCTAACCGCATCATTGTCAATGACACGTCTGCCCTGATTGATTACCTGTTGGAATTGCAGGAGGCACATATCCATATCCTCCTGGATAACGCCGGTTTTGAGCTTGTGAGCGACTTATGCGCCATCGATTATTTTCTCAGCAGCGGACTGGCGGGCAGCATCTGTTTTCATGTCAAAGCCTATCCCATCTATGTTTCCGATGCCATGCTGAAGGATGTGGAGGAGACGATAGCCTTCCTGGCGAGTGACACGGATCCGAGTGTGCAGGCGATTGCCAAGCGGCTGAGGGATCACATCAGCCATGGTCGATTGGAAGGGCGGGCAGAGCCTTTCTGGAACTCTCCGCTCGAAATGTGGGAGATGCCCGAATTGATTGCAGAGCAATTGGCCCAATCCCACCTGGTGATCAGCAAAGGGGATGCCAACTATCGGCGCTTAGTGGGAGATCGCCATTGGCCGGAAATCACACCCTTTGCGGAGATCCTCAGCTATTTTCCCGTGCCCTTGGTCGCATTACGAACCTTTAAATCCGAGGTCCACTGTGGCATGAAGCCGGGGCAAGCGCCGGCATTGGATGGCGAAGATTCCCATTGGCGCACCAATGGCGAGCGCGGGGTGATTCAATTCTATCGACCAGAATGAAAATGGGAATGTGAAACGGGCGCTGAGGAAGTTGCCCGATCCTGCTTGAATTCATGAAAAAGCAATCGGCTGCGCATAGCCAATTCTTGCATGAGCGAAGGGGAATGATGGCTCACCCAAGCCCATAAACTTGGGGTGCTCCCGGCCTCAGGGAGTATTGTGAAGCGGTCTGGCGTTGTGTCGGTTGAGATGGAGAAAGGGCTCCTCATCGGTGAGAGCGCCGTAACAAACTTGAGCAGCCGCTTTGCACCCACCCTGGCATGTGTCTCGAAGTTTGCAGGAGTCACAAAAATCGGGGACGGCCTGCATGAAAGGAATCAGTCGCTCCTCTGCGATCAGGTCAGCAAAGGTTTCATCCAACAGATTACCGAGAACAGTCGTGGTGTGGTTGCACGGACGCAAATTACCCAATGGATCGAGGGTGTAATAGGCGCGTTCGGTCCCCGCTGCGCAGTAGCCGAAACGCAGATTAGGGTAAGCTTCCAGGTCGATCAGGCAAGGCTGAATGGGGATGGAGCAGGAGATGGGAAAGCTGAATTCCGCAGAGGCAGCGTTGGCGATCTGCAGCGCTTCTCGGATTTGGTCCGCCGAGGGCAAAAGCTCCATAAGATGCGATCTTCCACGCCCTCCAGGGTTGAAACGGTTGAACATCATCCCGCGCGAACCGAAGGCGAAGGTTAGTCTGATCGTATGATACAAATCGGGCAGGTTGAGCTTGGTGGCGACAAAAACAGCGACGAATTGCCCCTGGTGGTAACGGATATGCGCCATGGCGGCCAGGACAGCATCGAAGGCCCCAGGGCAGCCGGAGAGGTGGTCATGTACCTCCCGCTGGTGACTAAGGAGCGGTAATTCAAACAGCCCCGCCCCACGATCGAGCAGGTCCAGAACGGTGGGCTCGTTGAGCAGATGACCGTTGCTGATGATGGTGCTCATCACATTCCGTTCATGAAGCAGGTCGAGGACTTGGGGCAAATCTTCACGCAAGAGCGGCTCGCCGCCGGTGAGGGTGACATAGTGGCAATGGGTTTCATCCAGGGCTTTGTTCAGCAAGGCGAGGGTTTGGGGGGTATCGAGTTGTCCCCGGGGATAGGGGGAGGGGTGGCCTTCCGCGTCCGGATTCCAAATATTGTAGCAGTGACGGCAGGTGTGGTTGCATCCCTGCGTGACTTCGAAGATGAGCGTTTTCAGGTGAGGACGGGTGTCGGTCATGGAGTCCCTTTAAAGAGAAGATCGACAAGGAAACGAGTTGCTTCGATCGCTTCTGGGGTGATGTCATAATCACGCAAACGTTCTTGTCCAATTGTCTGCTGCCAGGCGTTTAGATTTACTAATCTCTTGACGATCTCGAGTTCACTTGCGATGCTTGTCCGTACCCTTTCGAGTGTTATAGGCTCAATCTGAGTATGAAATTCTAGCAGAATCTCTTCTTGTTGGATAAACCTATCAATTCCTGGATGTTTTGGCTTTTTCATCTTCAATATCCACCCGTTCTGCGGAGCGATGCTAAGGTCCTCTATAAATATCTGACCCGATTAAGCTGCTAGTCATAGCAGGTAACAGGTACGCTGCTTAAGAACACATGGTTGGTGGCTTCGTGGAAGGCCACCTCTAATTCCTGAGCAGTTGCCTCGCTCATCGCACCGGAAGCCATTAGCTCGTTTAATGCGGAACGATAGCCGTCATCAAGCAGATCTCGCGCCCATTTACCTCGCTCATAGTCTCCTTTCGATTGATCTTCAAGCCATTCGAGGTGCAACCAACATTCGCGGACGCGGGCTTCAGCAGAGTAAGACGGGTCATTGAAGGGAAAGTGAGTCTCATCGGGAGTTTGGCTCGGCGAAGGCGCTTCGGCAGTGGAGGTTGCTTCTTGAGTAGCTCTATTTAATTCTGTTTCAGATGGTGACAATGTCTGATCGCTCGTGGGACGGGTTGTAGGTGTATGGTGTATATCCACTTTAATAGAGGAGGTTGGCCATATAGTTGGTTCAGAAGGAGCTTTAGTACTGACCTGGGGGCTTCCCTGGTCATGTAAAGGGGTGCAACGAGCCAGGATGATGGAAGTAATGCTGATGCCAACACTCTTCATAAAATCGCGTCGTGTAACTGCCATATTATCCCTCCATAAGAATTAGTATGAGTTTCATTGAACCAGGCAACGGAGTTGCATGCCGCTGGGTATGCTAGAGGTAGGAACTCTCGTCGCCTTACTAAGAGACAATTCGCACGATCTGCGATCAAACGTGGGCAGACGACTATATCGCTTCCGAGGGCAGGCAAACCTGCTACGAAATTAGATTGCGTCATCCGCTGTTTTTCTTCTATCATCCCGAACACCCGGCTTATTTAACGATTACCTTTTCATTATATGGTGATCGTAGCTTTCACCGATTAGTACCCCAATCCTATTTGGGGGGAATTGTCACCAAACAAAAATGATCCCGTAACAGGATGGAAACAATTGTCGATAAAATATTTAAGACTCACCTGAAAAAAAGCCACCCAGTCAAGATGAGTCGACATCAGTGGGGGTGTGGATTTCGTCCGCCCACATATGCCTCCCCCTATTCCCTTGAAGGCTGTTTTTCAGGGGAGTCATCTATGAGACGGCAATGGAACAGCCTATGGGTTTCATAAGGGAGCTGGTATAGATCTGAGCAAGTATCACGCTTAGTCGCTGAGGAGGATGTCGACAAGGAGTTGAGCCGCCTCTAGTGCTTCTGGCATGATGTCCATCTCTCCTGCCTTGAATTGTTCATCTAATTCCATCCCAGCTCTTGGGCTAAATGCAAGTTCGAAATAAGTGATATCGTAGGCGATCGCAGTACGGATCTCTTCGAGTACAACGGGATCGATATCATCTGAAAATTCTTGCAACACATCAGCTTGTTGAAGGAGATCGTCGCGAGCGAAAAAGAGGGTAGTCTCCATTGATTCATAACACATTATGAACGTCGAATAAATTCCCTCGATATGATTGGCAGCATGTTTGAAGACGTCCTGCATCTGCTGTGCAACTTTCATATCAAGATCACCCGAATTGACCATGATAAGAAGAGCAGCTTGATGCTGGTTTACAAGCTTACTCCAAACTTCCCCGGCATGCTCCCCGTCCTCATGGGCTTTCTTTGCTAACAAATCGAGGTTGAGCCAGCATTCACGTATGAGGTCTTCCGGCGGAAGGGGGGTCGCCTCTGGAGTGTTTGATGGAATGGCAATCACCTCAGAAGTATCAGTTTCACCATGGAATGGAGCACAGCGAGTGATCATGATGGCGGCGAGGGAGATCCCCAAGCTCTTAATAAAATCACGACGGGATGTTTTCACTTGTCTCTACCTCCCTTAAGATCATCACTCATCCTCAATCAACAACTCGACCAAGAAACGTGCTGCTTCCATGGTTTCAGGCGTGATCTCTAATTCAAGCTCGTCGAAGGAGGGGTAATTCAGTGTATTGCCAGCAGCTTCCATCAGTTTTTCATAAAGGGCTTCGAGGTCATCATTGGGTATATTCAAAAAGGTGATATCCCGCTCAATTGCTGATTGCGCCTGCGCGAGGGTGGCTGGATCAAGATCACTCTGACGAGCGATTTCATCCAGGAGATCCACCTGTTGAGCCAATTGATCACTGCTCGTAGGGGTATAGTCTGGTCCGAATGAAGGCTCATAACAGGTGATGGGGGCATTGGCGCGCCAGGCATGATAGGCGGCAGCTTCGAAAGCGACCTGCAGTTGGTCGGCCACTTCGGTTTTGAGATCTCCATTAACGACTAGCTCATCCAACGCAGCGCGATGATCATTGATCAGGTCTTGGCGTGCTTTCTCGCTCTGGTCAATATCCCCTTGCGCTTGTTGTGCTAACCAATCGAACTTCAACCAGCAATTGCGCAGTCGGTCACTGACCGAATCTCCGTTGCTTCCTGTAGGAACGCACCGAACCATCAACATCGAAGCGAGGGCGATCCCCAAACTTTTCATAAAATCTCGCCGTGAGGCAGGCATGGCACGATCTCCTGATAAAGTGTGCGCTCTCCATGAGCTTATCGTCTGAGATCATCTGATTCGTCCCCACGGAGAGCATTATTATTCTATAGACGTCTAATCGTTGGCGCCAGTTCCCTTTTTGCTGTGAGGAAAGAGGGATTTGTTGAAACAAAAATAGACCTCACAGGTCTCCAAGACCTGTGAGGTCTATGAATAGCAAACCCTTATTTTGCTGGTGTAACCGATACGACGTTGTCG
>CAYGXU010000157.1:0-2131 GCA_964353875.1 uncultured Anaerolineaceae bacterium
GTATATACCCTATCGCTGGTAACAAGCGCAGACTGACAGAGAAAATCGCAACAAGAACCAGCGCAACCCAGAAATTGGGCAAGGCCATCCCAATGAGAGATATAAAATCAACGATCCTTGCCAGGAATCCTCTCCGGATCGCGCTTGCAATACCCAGTCCTATCCCAATAGTCGATGAAAAAATCGTTGTCACAATGATCAACGAGAAGGTTACCCCGCTGCGACCCTTCAATATCTTTAATACCGGTTCCGAATTAAAGATCGAAACGCCCAGATCACCATTTCCAAGATCCTTTAACCAATGTCCATACCTTGTCAGTGCTGGCTGGTTTAACCCTAATTTCTCCCGCGCGGCTTCATATTCTGCTGGCGTATGGTTCATTCCAAGGATCACCGCAGCAGGATCGCCCGGTGTCAGTAAAACGAGGAAGAACGATAGCATCGTAACGATTAAAATCAATGGCAGTGAAACCAGGAAACGGCGGCCAATTATCTTGAGCATCTCGTTATCCTTAAAGCATATTGTATATTTAAGTTATGCGCACATGGATACCCGTGTGCGCATAACCTGGTGATGACGGTGCAGCAAACAACAAACTGGGACCGCTAAGATTCTACTTCATCCGTCATTATTCCGAAGGCACTACTTCCAATATGTTAGGTTTCAGATCAAATGGCGTCGGTTCGCCTCCAGCGACACCTGGGGCATAAAGGAAATACAACGATCCGGAAATGACAGGGACATACCAGGCATTTTCGGTCAGGTATTGGTTGACCTGTCGGGCAATGGGAGCCATATCCTCAACATCGGTCATCGATAGCTGATCGATCAGCGCCTGCAATTCCGGTGGTGCGCTCGCATCCCGATTCCAGAAAGAGCCCGGCATGATGCAACATTTCCAGAGAGTAAGAATCGGCGTTACTACGCCCAGACCCGCCACATTGACCGCGTATTCCCCGGAAAGTGTGCCGTCGATGAATTCAGGGGCGGTGGCTTTGTTATCAACAATTGTCGTGACCCCAATTGCTTCCCAGTAACTCGCCACAGCCTGTGCGAGTGTGTCTAAGCCCTCTAATGGAAGTGACAATATTGTTACCTCAAAACCATCCGCATAGCCAGCTGCAGTCAGTAAATCCTGCGCCTTTGTCACATCGTAGGGGTAATAATCAACAAGGGAAGCATCGTATGCATCGCCGCCCGGGAGGAATTCAGACGCAACAGGTCTCCCTAGACCCGCGCGAAGAACCTGGGCCAGTGCCACGCGGTCTATGGCGTAGTTCAATGCCTGCCTTACCCGGACATCGCCTAGCGCGGGAACAGCCGTGCCATCCTTGAAAAGGAAATTCAATCCCTGAACGCCAAATTCGATCCCGACCAATTTCATCCCATCGGCAACTCCTGCATCAATAATGGATGCATCTGCACTCGTGATTTGGACCTGGCCGGTTCGGAGGGCATCCAGCGCAGACTGTGGATTGGCAACGACCTTAAGCACCAGTTTATTCCAGTGAATTGCATCCGGATCCCAATAATAGGGGTTGGGAATGTACGTATAAGTATCGCCTGTTACTGTGTTCTCAACATCGAGCATGTATGGGCCGGCGCCGCATGTAGCTGTGGCAACAAGATCAGGGTTAGTAACAGCAGCCGGGCAAGCAATGGCCCCTGAAATCGAGTCTCGAGTAAGCAATCTCGCCAGCAATGGATTTGGCTGAGCCAGATGCAATGTTATTGACAGGGGCCCGGTCACTTCTGCATAATCCAAACCTATGTTCGTTGCAGTTACGCTGGCATTTGCTTTCTGAAATTCCAGCCAGGCTTTCACAGCCTCCGCGTTGAACTCTGAACCATCGCTAAATAAAACATCGGGGCGTAATTCCATCTCGAAGGTTTTAAAATCAGTACCGACCCAATTCCAGGTTAATGCCAGGGATGGCATGATCGTACCATCCGATGGATTGATCTTGAGCAGCGCGTCGTATGCAGGGGTTATGAATCCCTCAAAAGCTGGTTCACCCACCCCCGGATCCAGCGATGGCGGGGCGTAGGGTACCGCGACCGTAAGAACATCGCCCCTAGGTGGGACAGTTGCGGTTGGTGCGGGGACAGTTGCGGTTGGTGCGGGGACAG
>CAYGXU010000157.1:2231-5760 GCA_964353875.1 uncultured Anaerolineaceae bacterium
GGGACAGTTGCGGTTGGTGCGGGGACAGTTGCGGTTGGTGCGGGGACAGGTGACGCTGTTGCTGGCGCTGGTGTGGCTGTTTTACTCGCACAAGAAGAGAGAAGAACACTGGCCGCCATTAATATAACGATCAGGATTTTCCATTTGGGGTACATCGTATGATCTCCTTTTTTTGAAATATCTGCACTCTATTCAACTGAGTGCATTCCAGTGATACTGACAATTAGCACAATCCATGTCACAATTTTGGTAGATCATTTATCTTTATAGCTAATCCATTTGATCTACTCCTTTTCTCTCGGTTTTATGCGGTTTTTCGAGGTATTAGTCTCAAAGACATCTCCGAGCATTGGGGTTCAGAAACCTTCTTCTCAATTGCAGCTATTACAAATTCCACAGCCAGTCGCCCTGATTCCTTGAGTGCCTGGTGTATTGTGGTTAGTTTTATGTGTTCAGCTATAGATATGTCATCGAAACCGATGACCGCTAAGTCATCGGGGATCGACAGCCCTCGTTCTTGGGCAGCATTAATGATTCCAATGGCCTGAGTATCACTTGAAGCAAAAATGGCTGTAGGTGGTTCTGAACGCATCAATAGCGATTGCACTTTCTCATACGCCTGCTCCATGGATTGGGATGCAATAGCTACACTTGCATCTGGCAGGGGAACTCCATGCTCGGCAAGGCGCTGTCGGAAGTTATCAAGTTTTATATGCCCGATTGAATTGAAATCATTATTCAGATATGCGTCACCGACAAATGCTATTCTACGATGACCTTTTTCAATTAAATAATCCGCGGCCATTCTTGCGCCCGATCCGTGGTCAATCACAATTTGGCTACATGAACAATCAAAGGATGTTTGTTTGTCTACTCCTATAACCAATGGGATATTATGTGCGATAAAACGTTTGATGATTTTTTCGTCAATTTCCCCCCCCGCTAACACAATCAAGCCATCTACTGATCCATTGAGTGCAAGCCGTGCCAGTATTTCATTACATCGAGCCGGAGTATTAACAGGATATAGAGCGGTTTCATAAGCCGTCCCTTCCAGAGCCATCATAACCCCTCGTAACCGATCTACAAAAGAATCATTGGTTATTGACGGGGTAATGATCCCTATCCTTTTATAACTTTTGCGTGCACGTGCAACCGCATCGGCTTTAGGGACAAATTCCAGGCTGTCAATCGCGGATAAAATCCGCGCCTTTGTGTCTGGTTTTACTTGGTCGGGATTGTTTAAAACCCGAGATACTGTGGCAATACTCACCCCAGCTAGTCGGGCTACATCATAAATAGTCGCTTCACCCATATTGCATCATGATAAAATGTAAGCCCTTACGGCTACGTGAAAGCACTTTCATTATATGGAACTTTTGATATAATGTCAACAGTTATTGGAAGGTGCTCTTTTATCGGCGCTAGCGATCATTTTTCTTTCCGTTAAATGTTGATGCCATCCTTCAAATTTCGTAAACACTATTTGTACCGATGAAAAACATATCTTTGCTTACCCGATTGGATGATTTTGGTGCAAGCCATGCTGCCAATATTGCCATCGCTGAACTGGTTGCAGCTGGGGATTTTATCAAAAATGTCTCCTGTATGGCCGTAGGACCACATATTGAGGAAGGCGCTGATTTAATTAATAACTGCAAGCATATCTGTGTGGGGTTGCATGCGACCATCAATGCAGAATGGGATTTGATCAAGTGGCCGCCCATTTCTCCGGTCGATGATATTCCAACGCTTGTCACAGATGAAGGAGTGTTCTATAGCGATCCTTCATACTTCGTCGAAAATCGTCCTGATATCGGCCAGATATTGCTGGAGTATGACCGGCAGTTAGACCTGTTAACTAATCTTGGTTTGGACATATGCTATGTGGACAGTCATATGCTCCCAGAACGATATTTCGACGGGCTCAGCGAGGCGATGAGTGACTGGGCCAAGCGGAAGGGGTTAATCGATCATATTCATTACTATCGCTTCCCTTCGCAACAAGAGCCTAAGGTATCAAATTCCCTTGAAGAGCGGTATAAAAATGTCACTGCCTGGCTGGAATCTCTCGAAGAAGGCGGGTACATCTTTATTATGCATCCAGCTAAGTACAGTCGGGAGTTACTACTATATGCAAACAGGCATTTTCCAGCTGACATGGTAGCTGTTGCTCGTGATGTTGAATACCGATTATTACTCTCCACTAAATTGGAGCATGTTTGCAACCGACTAGGAATCAACTCTATCCGATATACCGAGGCCGAATTGCAGCCTGAAATGTTTACCGAAGGGGAAAAAAGATGAATAAGAAAGAACAAAAAAGTATCGTCCAGATGGACGATCAGACCTGGCGCATCCTCGACGGTTCAGGCAAAGGCACAGTATATTCCTATTTGCTCGCTGGAAAAAAAAGCGCGATTCTCATCGACACTGGGATGGGAACAACAAATATGAAGCACATCACGGATGAGCTGACCAAACTACCAGTTTTGGTAGTGAACACGCATGGGCACGCAGATCATATAAGCGGGAATCACCTTTTCAAAACAGCTTACTTGCATCCTGCTGATGAGAGTGTCTTCGCCGAACATAGTTCTTATGAATATCGTTATAGATTACTTGCTGGAATGCTGGCAGAATCGAAAAAGCCGTTATGGTTACTAAAGGTTCCTATAATGAATGCTCAGGTGAAAAAATTTTGCCAAATTCCTGTCAAGAACAATCGCAGCCCGCTTCATGAGAATATGCAACTGGACTTGGGGGAGCGGACCATTCAAGTGATCGCAACACCCGGCCACACACCGGGGTCTGTGTGCCTGCTTGATTGTGAGAGAAGACAATTGTTTTCAGGGGATACGGTATGTGCAGAAGGTGTGTTGCTTCAGTTAAATCACTCCTGCGCTGTTGAGGTTTTTAGACGAAGTCTATTAGGGTTGAAATCAGTTTCTGATCGATTTGATCTCATCTGGCCTGCCCATCATCAACTTCCCTTGGATCATAGTTGGATTGATGAATATATTACCTGCGCAGATCAAATAATCGCTGGTACAGCGGAAACGGTTCAAATATCCAGCGCAATTGGATCTGGTTTGATCACAAAGTTTGGCAGGATAGGTCTTGTCTATCGTCCCGATAATATCTTGGCATAATGCGGTATAGCGCCTTTAGAGAATGGAAAATGGTCTGACACGGCTTGTTAAGCGTGAAATACCCGTGTAAATATGTTTCGTATCATAAACGAGAAAGAAAAAATATAATGGCTTCCATCAAAGGGTTGAATCCTGATTGGATCGATTTTTCTGCGCGTGTTCCCCAGGCAAAGACAGACCATATCACCCGCCAATATAGGGATATTCCGTATGGCGAAGAAAAATTGCAACAACTCGATATTTACCTGCCAGAAGAAGGGGATGGCCCCTTTCCAATAATCATTAACGTTCATGGGGGTGGTTTCATTGCGTGTGACAAACGTGATTTTCATTTGTACCCGACCATGTTTGCCCTTCAGCAAGGCTTTGCGGTGGTT
>CAYGXU010000158.1:0-5756 GCA_964353875.1 uncultured Anaerolineaceae bacterium
CCTGTGGGGACCGGATGCGAATACTCGAACCCGGCTGTGAAATCGCCCTGCCCGCCTCCCCCGAAACCTCCGACGGGCTGATGCTCGCTGTCCAGGACAGAGACTCCCGAAACCGAAGAGTCGGATTGAAAACGAAATTCGTAGCCATTCTCTAACCTTTCCACGGATACAAGAAGGACCACGTGACCAGCGACTTGAAGTTCCTGGTTCAGCGTCCACTCCTGCCCCACCTGAGGATCGGACCCGGCATCGAAATGGAAGGTCACATCAGCGGGGGACTCCACATCGACTGCCTCTAACGTCAATACAAGCGGCGCGGCGAATCCCTTCGGGATTTGATACGCCCAGGGGAATATGCCCATTTCTTGGGAGCCTAGATCAAGATCCGAGGGGAACTCATAGGGTAAGGCCTGACCGTTGGCATCCGTAATTTCCGGCCAGCTCGAAATCCCCATGACCATGGCGCCGGGAAAACCCTCGCCCTGGCGGAAGGTCCCGACCAGGATGTAACTGTCATCGAGCTCGATCACCCTCTCCAGATAGAGGCCTATGGCGCTGGTCTTATTAGCTGTCTCGGCAGCTTCGGGCGAGGATGTAACCTCGAGGACTGGGACGACGGTCATATCTGGCGGCGCGGCGATAAAGCGCAAAGCCAACTCCCAGTCCTGCGGGGCTGCACCTGGAGAAGTGCCTTCCAGGCATGGGATCATGAGCGTGGCTTCACTGACCCCCAGCGGGACAGCAGCATACACCAAACGGGACTCGTAGCCCGAAGCCCAACCGTTGCCAAGTCCTTCGATGATCTGAAGGACCGTGCCGTCTGGCAGGCGCAGTTGGGCGTTCGAGCTGCAAAACGGCGCGTCTTCACTCCGCGGGAAAGCAGTTGGGGGGAGGCCGTCCGCCTGGTAAATAACCACGGTACGTTCGCTGTCGATCACTACCTGGTCGACCCTGACCGTGATCCCGTCTCGCTCAAGACTCACCTCAGCAGCCAATACACGCAGGCCTGCTCCCTCATTGACAAGGCCGATGCCCGGGATATAGCCTCTAAGCAACCCGCGCAGGGCCGCAAGCGCCCCATCCGGACCCACAATAGCCAGCGTTGCGATGAGGAGAGCGAGAACAATTAGGACAGGCAGGGCGATCCTCCATCTGGTAGCGGGGGAAAGCCTTCGAGGTGAGGAGATTCTGGTCTCTTCTAGACCATTTCTTACTCCCGGCCAGAGATAAACCTCTTCTGGTGGCACCCCCTCGTTGGCAATCGTCTGAAAGATAACCTTCAACGGTTTCTCACTCATTTCTCTTCTCCTGCGCCTCGCTCGATATTCCTCCCAGACGAGGTCCGGCTTGCCAAGCCCGCCCGTTGTCCGAGCAACGATCGAAGGCGCTCCTTGGCAGCATGGATGGACCACTTGACGGAACTGAGTGGGCGATCCAACTCCCGAGAAATCTCCCGATCCTTCATGTCCAGGAAATAACGCATAACAATGGCCGCACGTTGTTTGGGTGTAAGCTGTTGCATTGACTCCCAGACCATCCGCCTTGTCTCTGCTGTGTTGGCAAGCTCCTCTGGACCTGGATTCGGATCATGTAGCCAATCCGGCGCCGCAGCCGCCTCTTGCGCCAGGTCAAGCGATAGTTGTCTTTTTGATCTCGATGAGGCCTTGATCGCATCGTTTGTGACGATGCGAAGGAACCAGGGTCGAAAGTCGCGGTCAGAATCGAATTGATGGATCCTCTCAGCCGCCTTTAGGAAAGAAGCCTGGGCGATGTCTTCCGCCAGCGGCCGATCTCCCACGATCAGATAAGCGATTTGCACAGCCTCAACCTGGTGGCGCTGAACAAGCTCCTCCAGGCCGCTTAGATCGCCTTTCTTGAGCACCGTTATCGATTCGAGTTCATCCATGGCCGGCCTTCAATAAAAGAAGTATCTCTATAGATATTATCCTTTGGCTTCTGAAAAGGATAGGTGATGATCTGGCCCATTATTGCGATGTCGATTTTGTCATGAGGCCCTTGACTTATAAAGTGGCTTCACCAATATCATATACGCCGCATTTGCATCGATTAAAATGATGACATGATGCTCTCAAAACAGACCTACATCTATAAAATTGTAAAAGGATGCGAAATCCAGGCGGACGTCTATCGGATGCCTGATGATGTGATCCAGCCTGTCATCCTATGGCTTCATGGTGGAGCATTGATCTTCGGAGATCGCGGGACTATTTCAGCTGAGCAATTGGAGCGATATGTTAAGGCAGGTTACACGATTGTTGCCGCCGACTATCGCCTGGCGCCGGAGGTCAAGATCGACGCCATCCTGGAGGATGTTCTGGATGCATACCAGTGGATTTCCATACGTGGTTCCGACTTATTTCAGATTGACCCTGGACGGATCGCGGTGATAGGCCATTCTGCCGGCGGTTACCTCGCCCTTATGGCCGGCCTTCGTGCAAGACCGCGTCCAAAGGCTATCGTAGCCTTATATGGCTATGGCGACATTTGCGGACCCTGGTATAGCCGGCCTGACCGTTTCTACAATCAACAGGCCGTCGTTCCGAAAAATGAGGCATATCGGGGAGTCGCTGGTTCCATCCTGACCGGAACCCCTTTCGAAGGGCAGCAATTTGAAGAACGTTCTCGTTTCTACATTTACTGCCGCCAGCAGGGCCTTTGGCCGAAGGAAGTCGCCGGGCATGATCCCGATGAAGACCCCAAATGGTTCAGGCCATTCTGCCCCGTTCACAATATTTCGCCAGAGTATCCCCCCACCCTGTTGATTCATGGTGACCAGGATGAGGACGTGCCCTTCGCTCAGTCCGAGTTGATGGTGGAGCGGTTGGCGCTTTGCGGAGTTAAACACGAATTCATCCGCATGAGAAACTATCCCCACGCATTCGACAATAAAGGTGGCGGGATGAAGGATCCTGCGATCGCTAATGTATTTGACAAAGTGCTGGCTTTCTTGGAGAAGCATGGGATGAAGTAGGATATGATGGACATTTTTTTCTGACATTTGACAGCCTGATATAATAGCTGACCTACCCAAACCGGTGTTTTCTAACTGGTAGATGCTGAGACCATGATGGCGAAACACAGACTAATCTCATGATAGGAGCCCGTCAATGCCCTATGATATGACAAAGAGCGAGAGGGAAGCGTTTCTCTCTGATGTGCATGTGGGTGTGCTGAGTATCACATGCAAAGGGCGTGGGCCGATTACAGTCCCTGTCTGGTACTCTTACAAGCCCGGCGGGGAAATTATATTTTGTACAGATAAGTCCTCGAGGAAGGCAACTCTTCTTGAAGTGGAAGGTCGCTGCACTCTTTGTGTACAAGATGAGAATCCACCCTACAGCTATGTCAGCGTTGAGGGACTGGTTGTTTCAATGGAAGAGTGCGACCATGATCGCGATGTGGGTCACCTTGCGAGACGATACTTAGGTGTAGAAGCGGGAAACCGTTATGTCGAGGAGACGAGGGGGGAAGTGGAACAAATCCTGGTCCGTGTGAGACCTGAACGGTGGTCAAGTGCGGATTATGGCAAAGAGTCTTAAGAGACCAGGATGGGTGGGCTGCCGAATATCTATCGTGACTGCAACCCTCGTGGGCAACCCCTAAGACTGGAATAAGGTATGATCAGGGTTAGGGTCATCAAATTGGGGATCGTCAAAGGCACTAATACAATGTGTAACCGCATTGCTGGAAGGCTCGATTCCTGGATGCAAGCAATTTACCTTGTTATTTCCTACTGAAAAGCTTTATTACACGAGCCAAATTATGATTGTTGGGAGGAATTCCCTGGTGAAATCCATCCTCACAGCGCTGTTTTCCTGCCGGTTCAGCGAAATGGATCGCGATCACCTTGCTCAGCGAGAAGGCGGACAGGCCGACTTGCGCACAACCAACCTTGTGCTGAGAACCTGATGCAAAGGTTCGACTTCACCCTCAATATGCCCAACCAACATCTCGGCAGCCAATCGACCTTTGCGGCAAAGCTGCTGATGAACGGTCGTCAGAGGTGGATTAACCCAGGAAGCAAGAGGCAGATCATCAAAGCCGACAATGGAAAGATCCTCAGGCACGCGAACACCTTCCTCCCGTGCAGCCTCCAGGACGCCTACGGCGATGATATCGCTCATCGCCACGATCGCGGTCGGTCGGCTTTTTGCCCTCCATATAATGCGGAATCCGCTTCGACCTCCCCGGGCAGTGCTGGCACATTCCACCAAGCGTATCCGAGTGCCATCCAGGCTCAGGCCGAAACGCCCCAGAGCCGCAAGATAACCCCTCATCCGACGACCAAGCGTCCCCACATACTCCTGATATCGCCCTTGCTTTCCCGAACGAATCACCAGGATGGCGATATCGCGGTGCCCCAATTCCAAAACATGGGCCATTGCCGATCGAGCTCCGGCTTCGTCATTAACATTTACGGCTGGCACCCCCTCGACCGGATCACTATCCACCATCACATAGGGAACGCCCCGTTGACGGAGCACAACCATCACCGCCTTGGAGGATTCCAATCCCAATGTGAGAAAGCCATCCACGGCTGCGTTGGTGATCGCCCGTTTGATGCTACCCTCCAGAGGAGGCACAAGCATCAGCGAAAAACCCGCCTTGGTGCACACTTCGCCAACCCCCTCCAAGAACTCGGACAGGAAGGAGTTACGAGTGATCTCTGGCAAAGGCTGAGGAACCAAGATCCCCATAGTGCAGGTCCGGCCAGTATTCATGCTGCGGGCGACCGGGTCCGGGATATACCCAATCTCCTCTGCCACCTCTAATATGCGCTGCACTGTCGCCTCGGATAATCGGCTCGGATTGTTGAAGGCGAAGGATACTGCTGTCCTAGAAACCCCCGCCTTCTCGGCGATATCTTTAATCGTTACCTTTGCCATCATGCCTCCATGCCTTCAATCTGACAATAATAGATATGCCTGATTGGAGGCAAGGTCATCAACCTGTAAATGACCTTCCTCCTCGACCATGATCCTGCCGGTTATCCAATCGCGCCAGACTCTTCGTTCTTTCCTCTCTCTGTATAAGGGCACCTTCAACTGAGAATACCTTTCACGTGCATTTAGAATGACGAGGATTTCCTCATCCTCCGAGAAACGCCGATAGGCATACACACCATTGAATGCCCAGATACGCTCAAATTCTCCCGTTTGCAAGACGGAATGCTCGCGACGAGCGCGAATAAGGGCGCGATAGACCTTTTTTAAGCGCGGTTCCCATCGTCCCTCATCCCAAATCATTGCCCCACGGCAGTCAGGATCATCTCCGCCGGTCAGCCCAATCTCATCCCCATAATAAATCAATGGAGCCCCGACGAAAGTAAACAAGAAAGTCAACGCCATGACAACCTTGTCAATATCACCGCCACAAAGCGTTAAAATGCGCGCTGTGTCGTGGCTCCCTAAGAGGTTTAAATGATATTGCGCTGTGGGCCCATGAGCGTTTAAAAGGTGTTGAATCTCAATGTCAAAATCCTCCGCATCCATCGTTCTATGAACAATATAGTCCAAAATGTACCCACGCAATGGATAGTTCATCGCGCCATCGCAGGTATCACCCCGAAGCCAGGGGCTTGGATCCCGCCAGAACTCGCCAACGATGTAGGCCTCAGGATTGGCAGCCTTTACCTTTTCGCGGAACTCACGCCAAAATTCGAAAGGGACTTTCCAAGGGACATCCAGCCGAGCCAGGTACAGACCGTATCCCATCTTTCCAGGTGCCAGATCGAT
>CAYGXU010000159.1:0-3243 GCA_964353875.1 uncultured Anaerolineaceae bacterium
GAGTTTCAGGGAGGTCGCTCCGCATCGAAGGTGGAGAAGATCGATCGCTTGGACGCCAGATTCAGGAAAGCCTGATTGTCTAGAAGCAAATTCGAAAGAGAAAGCCCCGCAAAAATCCCAATTCTAGGATCTTCATGCTTGCCTTCATGGTCGCCGTCCAACAGTTTTCTTACTGGATTCCGATGTTCCCTGGGTTTTCAATGCTACGAACCACTTCTTGCAGAAAACGAGCGGCCGGCCCACCGTCGATGACGCGATGGTCGAAGGTCAGGCTGAGAGTGATGGTTTGACCCGGGACGACGACGCCCATGCGGACCACGGGGCAGGTAGAGATCCGCCCAACGCCCAGGATGGCGCATTCGGGCAAGTTGATGATCGGCGAGAAGGAATCAATACCATAGACTCCCAGGTTGGTGATGGTGAAGGTCCCACCCCGAAGCTCTTCGGCTGTGACCTTGCCTGTCCTGGTGCGGATGATCTTGTCCTCTAGATCCTGGGCTAGGTCATGTAGGTCGCGTTGATCAACATCGGTCAATACCGGCACGAGCAGCCCTCGATCCGTGTCCACCGCCACGCCGATGTGAATATGCGTGTGTTGGACAATCCCCTTCTCTGTCAGCGAGGCATTCACCCCAGGGAATTTGCGAAGCGCTTGGGCGACGATTTTCGCTATGAGCAGATCGTACGAAATGAGTTGAGAGAGGTCGGGACGTTGCAGTTTAAGTGCCTGGCGCAGGTTAACCAGCGCGCTGGCGTCCGCCTCCGTATTCAATGTCACCGCAGCGACGGTGTGGGCGCTTTGCGCCATGCGCTGTGCGATCGTCGTGCGCATCGCTGAGAGGGGAAGGGCCGCCTCCATTGGGGAGAGGGTGTGAAAAGCTGGGATGGGTGCTCGGCCAATTGGGGCATCCTCGACATCCGCCTTGATGATACGCCTCCCCGGACCGCTGCCTCGAATAGTGCGTAAATCAATGCCTTTTGAGCGGGCCAGCTTGCGCGCCAGAGGCGAGGCGACCAGCCGATCCGATGCAGCTTCCCCTCTTGTTTCTACTGCGTGACGTACGACAGGAGACTCTTTCTCAATGGCTTCAACCTTTTCGGTCTCTGGCCGAAGAGTTTCATCCGCTTCACCGAGCATATGCAGTATTGCGATAATCCCGCCCGCCTGGACGACCTCCCCGGGCGAAGCGATGAGCCTGGTGATTTTCCCCGACTCTGGCGCCTCGACTTCCACGGTCGCCTTATCCGATTCGGCCTCAAAGATGGGCTGTCCTTTTTCCACCTGGTCCCCCTCGCGAATCAGCCATTTCAGCAAAGTGGATTCTTCGGCCACAGCTCCCAGATGGGGCATGATCACTTCAATGGGCATGAGGGCTAAATATTCCTTTCCGTGAGCTTTCGAATTGCTGTGACGATGTCCGCAGTACTAGGCATCATCGCCTGTTGAACCGCCGGTGCAAAGGGGATGGGAGCATCCATCATCCCCAATCGCATCACCGGCGCATCCAGGTCATCAAAGGCCTCTTCGGAGATTATGGCGGCGATCTCCGCCGCGCAGGAGGCGCTGCGCGTCTCCTCGGTCACGACCAGGGCGCGGTTGGTCTTGCGGACGGAGCCTAGGATCAACTCTTTATCGAGAGGCACCAATGTACGCGGATCGACGACTTCGACCAGGATGCCTTCCCTCTCCAACTGCAAAGCTGCTTCCAGGGCACGATGCAGCATGAGTGCGGTGGCGACGACGGTCACATCACGCCCTTCGCGCTTGATATCCGCCTGGCCTAAGGGGATCAGGTATTCCCCCTCCGGCACATCCCCACCGGGCACTTTGGGAAGCTCGTCTTGCTTGGCATCCTCGGGCAGGCCCCTTCCGCCGACGGAGCGCGTGCCATAGAGCACTTTGTGCTCACAAAAGACGACCGGATTGGGATCGCGAATGGCGGACTTCAATAGCCCTTTGGCGTCGTAGGCGGTGGAGGGGATGACCACCTTCAGACCGGGAGTGTGCATGAACCAGGCCTCGGGGGATTGGTCATGATGGACGCCATGGTCGCGCGCGCCAATGGGCAGGCGCAGGACCATCGGGACATGGAATTGACCGCCGGATGCAAGATGGATCTTGGCGGCCTGGTTGGCGATCTGGTCGAAACCACAGGCGACAAAGTCCGAATATTGCATCTCGGCCACCGTCGGCCAACCCATCATCGCCGCGCCGATGGCACAGCCGATGATCGCCGCTTCGGAGACCGGGGTGTCACGGACACGTTCGGGTCCGAATTCCTCCAACAGCCCCTTGGTCACCTGGAAGGCGCCCCCGAAGGTGCCGACATCCTCGCCGATGATGAGCAGGTGCGGATCGCGGCGCATTTCCTCGCGCAGGGCTTCATTGATGGCAGCGGACATGGTCAGGTTACGCATCGCAATTCTCCCCCCTTTTTTATTTGGCGAAGACCAAATCGGGAACCGAATCGACGCTCGCCGTTGGGCTTTCCTTGGCAAAGGCAATCGCCTCCTGAACCGTTGCCTCAACTTTCTCTCGGAGCGCATCGGCTTCTGAGGGGCTGATGATATTGTTCTCCGCCAACCAGGTGCGGAAACGGACAATCGGGTCTTTTTTCATCCAGGCTTCCAGCTCACCATCGGGACGATATTTGGCCGGTTCGAAACGCGAGTGGCCCTTATAGCGATAGGTCTCACATTCCAGCAGGGCAGGACCATCACCTGTACGTATGGATTCCACCGCCTTTCTGGCAGTGGTATAAACAGCCAGAACATCGTTGCCATCGATCGTTTCGCCGGGCATGCCATAGGCGGCGGCGCGATCGGCGATGTGGTCGATGGCGGTGGCTTTCTGGACCGGCATGGAGACGGCATAACGGTTGTTCTCACAAACGAAAAGGATGGGTAATTTCCAGACGGCAGCCAAGTTGAGCGCCTCATGCACGACGCCTTGATTGGAGGCGCCGTCTCCGAAATAGGCCACCGCCAGGCGCTGCCTGCCTTCCAGCATGGCCGCCAGCGCCGCGCCGACCCCGATCGGCACGCCCGCTCCCACGATGCCGGTCGTGCCCAGGAAGCCTCGCTGGCGATCGAAGATGTGCAACGAGCCCCCCAGGCCGCGACTGGCGCCGGTTGTTTTAGCGTACATCTCTGCCATGAGCGCTTTCAAAGGGACGCCCTTGGCGATGGCGTGACCATGTCCGCGATGGGTGCTCGTGACCACATCCTCTGGGCGAAGCGCAT
>CAYGXU010000159.1:3343-5745 GCA_964353875.1 uncultured Anaerolineaceae bacterium
GCGTGACCATGTCCGCGATGGGTGCTCGTGACCACATCCTCTGGGCGAAGCGCATGAGCAATGCCTGTAGGGACCGCCTCCATGCCTATGGCCTGATGCATGGTGCCGGGCATCTTCTCGGTCATGAAGGCGTGGTAGAGCGCTTCTTCGAACAGGCGAATCCTGTACATGCATTCGAGCAAGGAGAGGAGCAAGGATCGATCAAGAGAGGCGGCTGATGTCATAACAAGGGACCCTTTATCATTCTTCTTTTGGTTCAAAAGCAACCACTGAAACTGGGCAGGAATCAAGCCCATGCACACGCAAGGGGACGGCGACCACGAAGAAGCGCTTTTTTGTCAGTCGATCCAGATAGGCGAGGTGTTCGATGATGGGAATACCGTTCCCGAGCAGTTTCTTATGGTTGGGCTGGGCTGGCTCGTCGCGCTTCTCGATGCCGGAACAATCGACACCCAGGCAAGCGATGCTCTTCTCCTGCACGAGCCAATCGGTCGCCTCCGGCATTAAATAAGGGCGGTCATGGGAACGGGGAGTGCGGTAGAAACGGTGAAGACCGGTTCGCAAGAAAACGATATCCCCTCTTTGGATGTGCTCGCCACGCTGCTTGAGCTCTTCCAGGGTGATGCCTTGGAAGAGCGGCTTGTCGCTGAAGTCCACCAATGATGCCTCTCCGACGACATTGGCCAAAGGGATGCCGGCGCAGTCCATGCCGTTTTGCATGTGATGAAGCGGGGCTTCGATGTGCGTGCCCACATGGCTCCAAAAGTGGACCTCCGACATAACATACCACTCGTCAGGCGGGATTTTGTCGGCGTAGAAGGGCAGCATCTCGGCCACGGGTCGGTTTTCGAGATCGAGATGGTATTCCTCCTGGCCGGGGAATAGGTCAAACGATAGTTCAACGACACGAAAATCCTTAAGCATCGCCCATCCTTGATCGTTTTGTTTTGAACCGCGTCTGATACTGGAGTCCATTGTACTGGTCTACCTGTCCTGAGAACAGCCTTCAGGGATTTTTTGGTTGGTTATAACCAGATATGATAATTTTATGTACTCGTTGCTGGCTGTCAAGTGAGAATGGTCAACGTTCGGCGCTGTTCTTGCTCCACAGTGAAGTAAACGAGTAAACCTGATAATAATATCAGTTTTGGTAGGTTATAATTATCTAAATGGAGATTACATCTCTTCCCTT
The DNA here is from genome assembly GCA_964353875.1 of uncultured Anaerolineaceae bacterium. Classification (GTDB taxonomy): domain Bacteria; phylum Chloroflexota; class Anaerolineae; order Anaerolineales; family E44-bin32; genus MGNI01. The sequence goes on from CAYGXU010000159.1 coordinate 4,536, forward strand.
AAAGATGCAAAAAATGTTATTGCAGGATGCTATTCAACGCGACCGTACCACTGCGCGCAGAGCCTGCTTGTTGCATATCTTATGGCGGGAGCGTTTTTTAAAACGCGAGCATTTAATTGTCCGGGTTGAGGGAACCCTGGGGAAAGATTGTTTTGGGGACTCGGCATGGGAGGACACCTTTTTTCGCGATATGCGCGTTGTTAAACAGGCGCTGAAGGCTGAGGGGCATGAATTGGTCTACAGTCGAAATTCCAAAAACCCCGGTTATTATTTGCGTGACCAGCCTGCATTAGGACCAGATCTATCTGGAGTCTTGGAGGGAAGTATCTCAGAAGTGGATCCAGCTCAGATAGCGATATACCGTCGTATGTCATTAAAAGAACGTTTTCAGCAAGGCGTATCGATCAGCGACACCGCTCGAGAGGTTGTTGCTTATCGGATCCGCTGGAGAAATCCAGAACTCAGCGTGGCTGAAGCTCACCGCCTTGCATTACAAAAGAGGGAAATAGCATGAGCGAAAAGAGCTTGGATTTCGCGGATTTTGTCGGATTGGTAATTGAAGCTTTGGAAACTGCTGGTGTGGATTATTTGATCGGGGGTGCGGTGGCTGCATGGGCTTGGGGGGAGCCACGCGCCACATTGGATTTGGATCTGGTGGTCAATATTCCCTTTGAAGCTGTCAGCCGGCTTTCGAAAGAGCTTGAGAAAAGGGGGTTGCTTGTGCCCGAAGAAATCATCTTGAATAATCTATTGGAAGATCGTGCTGACATCCCCATTAATGCCATCCATAGTTTCAGTGGTTTCAAGGCTGATTTATATCCATTGCGCCCTGGGGACGAACTACGTCATTCCGCATTTCAACGGCGAAAAACGGTTGATTTGGGTCCACGGTTAGGGGAGGTGTACCTTCATTCGCCGGAGGATCTCATCATCTATAAACTATGGTATTACAGTTTGAGCCAGCAAAGCAAACATTTGCGCGATATCACCGCCATCGTGCTGACATTAGGCGACGAGTTGGATTTTGATTACATTAGGAAATGGGTGGATCGAAAGGGATTGGTCACGCTCTGGGAGGAGTTGTTGGCGAGAATCCGTTCGCATGGGTAGGTTTCAACCATTGGGGTGAGAGAATTTTTAAATTGCCGATCCCATCAATATTTCGCTGTGGATCCTGAACTGACATGGAAAATGGTGCGTGATGAGCTCC
>CAYGXU010000160.1:0-5465 GCA_964353875.1 uncultured Anaerolineaceae bacterium
ACCTTTACGCGTTGGAGTCCAACAGCTTGCTGTTGGGTACTTCGCATTAGCAAGCGAATGCACTCCACTATTTTCCGGCATCTCGCATCAGCAAGCTGATGCACTCCAGCTCGCTCCAACTATTTATTTCAGAAACCTGCCATAACGATAATACGCCGCGCAGGCACCCTCCGAGGAGACCATCGTCGCTCCCAAAGGATTTTCCGGGGTACAGGGATTTCCAAAGGCGGGACAATCATGCGGCTTCTTTAATCCCTGTAAAATCAAACCCGAGATGCAAATGGGCGATTCTTCCGATTGAATGGCTTCAACATCAAACCGCTTTTCAGCATCGAATGCTGCCAATTCTGGTTGCAGGCGCCAACCGCTCCCTGGGATGGATCCAATCCCCCGCCACTTGCGATCACATTCCACAAACACTTGCTGAATGATTGCCTGTGCAGGTTTATTCCCCTCAAAAGTCACTACGCGTTTATAGGCATTATCAGCAACTGCCCTGCCATCCTCCAGGTACCTCACTGTCATTAAAATCCCCTGGGCAATATCCAGGGGCTCAAAACCAGTTACGATGATAGGAACCTCATACTTCTCAGCCAGGGGAACATATTCCCAGTAGCCCATGACGGCACAGACATGACCTGCCGCTAGAAATCCCTGAACCCGATGCCTTGGAGAGCTAAGAATAACATCAATCGCAGGAGGGACACGTACATGTGAGACGAGCAAGCTAAAATTTTTCAAACCCAATGATTTGGCCTGCAAGACGCTCATGGCATTCGCCGGCGCAGTGGTCTCAAAACCAATTGCGAAGAAGACCACTTCTCGATCGGGATTCTCGCGGGCGATTTTTACGGCATCCAGAGGCGAGTAGACCACGCGCACATCCCCACCGCTGGCCCGCACCGAAAACAGATCTCGACCAGTCCCAGGCACCCGCAGCATGTCCCCATACGAAGTAAAAATGACATCGGGCCGAGAAGCGATCGCCAATGCTTTATCGATGAGCTCCAGGGAAGTTACACATACCGGACAGCCGGGGCCATGGACGAGTTCGATCTCCTTTGGTAAGAGCTGATCCAACCCATGGCGGACAATCGCATGGGTCTGCCCGCCACAGATTTCCATGATTACCCACGGTTTCGTGACCGAGCGTTGGATCTCTAAGATTGCGGCAGCCACTAATCCAGCGTCACGATACTCGCTGATATGCTTCATGTGCTACTGGATCCTTCCGGTTCGCCGCCCAGCTCGAATTCTCCAATTTCACGGAAAAGCCTTAAAGTCTCTTGCGCTTCCTCTTCGCTTAAATGACTGATGGCGAAGCCAACATGGATGATGACATAATCGCCGATACTCGCATCGGGAACATATGCCAGACAGGCTTCGCGCACCACGCCGCCAAAATCCACTTTGCCCATCCGTAGACCGTCTTTCTCATAGGTTTCTACTATTTTTCCCGGTACACCTAAACACATTGATTTCTCCTCCCGTGTAAATATTCATATCAATAACTCGTATGATCCCTCGTCTCTCGTATCATCGGTTGCATCCGACTTAATATCGTGCCTTCTCAACCTTCGCGCATATGAGCCAATGCGATCAACGCTTGTCCAAGCGCAATACCACCGTCGTTGGTTGGCACTTTCCGATGAAGATAGACTGAAAAATCCTCGCGGCGGAGGTTGGACACAGTTCTTGAAAGCAAAACCATATTCTGCCAGACCCCACCGCTCAAAACCACCTCTGAAACGCCAGAACGCTTTCGGATATCTTTGCATACCTCTGCGACCACCAGCGCAACGCCATTATGGAATCGCGCTGCGATCCTCGCCAGGGGAAAGCCCTGTGCTATATCAGATACAAGGAGCCCGATCGCCGGCCTTGGATCGATTTCATCCTCAACAATTTCAAAAGTATAGACCCCTTCCTCTTCGGTATCGACCAGCGCTTCGAATTCAATTGCCGCTTGTGCCTCGTAATTTACTTTATAGCGAACACCGCAGAGCGCCGCAACCGCATCGAAAAGACGACCGACGCTCGATGTCATCGGCGTATTGATACCACGCTCGATCTGCTGCATCACAACTTGATGTCCCTCGTGGTTAAGGATCCCGCTCAACGCCGGATCTTCCAAGCAGTCCGGCTCTATTTGATGCAACCAGGCGAGCGCCAGGCGCCAGGGTTCTTTGATCGCCTGATCCCCCCCTGGCAGTGGAGAATAGGATAAATGGAAGAGGCGTTCATAACTACGATAGTCGGCGAGCATCACTTCGCCGCCCCATATGGCGCCATCCTCCCCATACCCCGTCCCATCAAAAGCGATTCCGATCACCGGGGAATCACCCTTGAGGCCATGTTCCGCCATGCAAGAGGCAATATGGGCATGATGATGTTGTACGCCAACCGCCGGTATGTCATCGTGTGAGGCGCGCTCAAGCGCGTAACGCGTGGCAAGATAATTCGGGTGCAAGTCATAGGCCAGTGCCTGAGGACGTATACGGAAAAGGCGCTCAAGATGTGCAATGCCGTCCTCAAAGGAACGCAGTGTCTCGTAGTTTTCAAGATCTCCGATGTGATGACTGAGGAAGGCGTACTGCCCACGCGTTAGACAGAAGGTGTTCTTCAACTCCCCACCTACCGCCAGCAAAGGTATCGCCTCCCGCTTCAGATGAACGGGGTAGGGAACGTACCCTCGTGAGCGACGAAGCGGGTAGGTTTCATTTTCAAATGCTCGCATGACCGAATCATCGCAACGGGTGTGAATATCTCGATCATGCATCAGGAATCCATCTGCAAGGTTTTTCAATCTGGCGCTCGCTTCCTCATTCTCGGTTGCGATTGGCTCCTCACTGAGATTGCCACTGGTCATGACCAAAGCCGGGGGAAATCCCCCTGCCTTTTCCATCAGCAGCATATGAAGCGGCGTGTAAGGGAGCATGACACCCAGTGTCCCTTGTCCGGGCGCGACCTCGATTGCAATACTGGACTCCTCTCGCCTGGGCACAATCACGATGGGCTTCTCCTGGGACTGAAGTAGGCGACGTTCGTCATCATTGAGCAGGCAATGTCTTTCGACCGTTTCCATATCCGCAAACATAATGGCAAAGGCTTTGTCCACGCGCAATTTTCGTCTGCGCAACTCCCTGACTGCATCTGGTCGAGTGGCATCACAGGCCAAATGAAATCCACCCAATCCTTTGACAGCCAAGATCCCCCCTTCATGTAGCAACCTGCGAGCCTGCTGGATCGCCTGCTCGGCTTCGGCAACTCGCTGGCCGTCAAATTCAAACCAGACCTTTGGTCCACATTCAGGGCAGGCGATCGGCTGTGCATGGAAACGCCGATTCAAAGGGTTATGATATTCCTGGGAGCAAGCCGGGCACATCTCAAAGGGCGCCATGGTGGTATTAGGGCGATCGTAAGGGATGTCTGTGATGATGGTGAAACGTGGGCCACAATTCGTGCAATTGATAAAAGGGTAACGATGGCGTCGATCATGAGGGTCGAAAAGTTCGCGTTCACAATCCGCACAGATGCTCACATCCGGTGAGATGGGCTGAAAAGCCTCTTTCAGCGCTTGCGAGCGGACGATCCTAAATTCCGTGAAGCCATTGGGGGGGATCTCCTCTACCTGGATATCATCGATACGTGCCATGGGAGGCGCCTCCCTCTGAAGCGCTTCCCGAAAAGATGCGATCTTATCCAGCGGGCCATCTAGTTCGATGTCGACTCCGGCCGAAGTGTTGCGTACCCACCCTGTCAGTCCAAGGCGTATGGCCAAGCCATAGACAAAGGGTCGAAAACCAACCCCTTGAACGACTCCGGTAATATGAATATGTGCGCCTCGTATTTGCTCCATCAGGTCTTGATATCCTTACGCTCATTCCCCAGCCGGAACAGGTTTCCCTCCAGTATTTCAGCGTTTCGACATACAAATGCCGAAATAATTAAATCCCCGCTCCGACATCTAACTCCCTTCCTCAGAATAAGTTTGCATCACTCCCCGAATCCAATTCAGCCAAGGATCCAATCCCTCCCCCGTCCGACAAGAGAGAGGAAAAGTGATCAAACCCGGGTTCAAGATTTCGACCCCCTTCCGGAAGTAGCCCATATCAAAGGGCACATACGGCAAGAGGTCGATCTTGTTTATCACCAAAGCATCGACCCCCCGATACATCCCGGGATACTTGTAAGGTTTATCATCACCCTCTGGGACGGAGGCGATCAAGACGTTCTTGTGTGTGCCGAGGTGGAAGCTGACTGGACAAATCAAGTTTCCTACATTCTCAACGATCAATAAATCAATCGCATCCAGATGAATCTGTTCTAAGGCATCATGGAGCATGACCGCATCCAGATGGCATTCTCCTCCGGTGTTAATTTGTACTGCAACTGCCCCAGCCGCGGCAGCCCGATCGGCATCAATACTGGTGGCGACATCTCCATCGACAACTGCCAGACTCATATCTGTCCCAAGATGACGGATCGTGTTTTCAATAAGGGAGGTCTTCCCTGCGCCTGGCGAAGCCATGAGATTAAGCCCGACCACGCCTGCCATATCCAGACGCTTTCTGTTCTCGGCAGCTAACCGATCATTGGCGCTCAGTATTTTCTCTACCACTTGCACTCGTTCACGCATGTTGGTCACTCTCTCATGTGAATTCGCAATGATTCATGGCAGAAAGCAGAGGATAAGGGTTTTCATCAAGGCGCGCTTTGTGACCCGATGTCCCCCTCCCTTTCTCTCTCCACCATCTCCACCTCGATCGACTCCAAATAAAATTCCTCGCCCGCAACCACCTTCACCTGGTAACCTCCGCACTGTGGACAAGCCAGATCCTTATCACTCGGGTGGTACCGTTGGTTACAGGTCAGACATTGCATCTCTGTCGCGATACGTTGGAAGTGCAGTTCTGCCCCCTCTGCCAGTGTATCTTTGCTGATGATATCCCAATAAAAACTCACTGAATCATCCACAATGGAGGAGAGCTGCCCGATGACAAGGCGGATATCCGTCACTCGCTTGGCACTCGCCTGAATTGCATGACGCAAGGTGATATTGAGGATGTTCTCTGTAATGGATAACTCATGCATGCTTCTACCACCCGACCCTTCAAACACGATGGAACCTTTGCGATTTTTAACTCATTAGATCAGTAACACTCCACCGACATCTCTTTAAAATAGGTGATCGTTGTGGTTCTCATCGTTGTACTCACACGTATTTAGTCTAATTTTACCAGTTAGGAAGACAATCAGACTCTTGACGGTCATTTGATCCCAACCAGTCTATTCTGAGAAGCATGGCACGCAGAGCTTAATCAGTTAATACTAAGGATCATTCTGGACCAATTTGATCGATACCCGCCTATCAAAGGCTCTCTGCAATAGGATCTCGATCCCCGCTCAAAGACCAATCCCCTTTGGAACGATTTCTTCCATGCCGGGAATCATCAAATAAAGGT
>CAYGXU010000161.1:0-5422 GCA_964353875.1 uncultured Anaerolineaceae bacterium
CGACATATATTTGCCGGATGAAGGCGAAGGCCCATTTCCGGTCATCGTATCGATCCACGGCGGAGCTTTCATGGGGGGTGATAAAGCCGATGCCCAGGTCATGCCCATGTTGGAAGGGCTGAAAAGGGGGTATGCTGTCGTTGCTATTAATTACCGACTAAGTGGGGAAACGAAATTCCCGGCGCTGGTTCATGATGGCAAGGCCGCTATTCGCTGGGTACGAGCCAATGCACAGCAGTATCATCTCGACCCGGATAGAATTGCTGCCTGGGGAGCCTCTGCGGGAGGTTATCTTGCATCGATGTTGGGGACCTCCGCCGGGATTCGGGAATTGGAAGATCTGAGCATGGGGAACCCGAATCAAACGAGCAATGTGCAGGCAGTTGTCAGCTGGTTCGGTCCGACGGATTTCCTCAAGATGGACGAACAACTGACAGAGCGCGGAATGCCACCCGAAGCGGGGATGGAGCATAACGGACCTAATTCGCCTGAATCCCTGTTGCTGGGAGAGCCAATCACCAAAATCCCTGATCTTGTGAAAGCCGCCAATCCCGAAGCCTATATTATCCCTACGGCTCCGCCCTTTTTCCTGCAACATGGCAACAAAGATGCCACAGTGCCTGTTCAGCATTCCATCGAGTTTGCGGCGAAACTAAGACAAGCGATCGGAGAAGACCGAGTGATATTGGAGTTGATTGAAGATGCCGAACATGCGGATCCCAAGTTTGAGACTCAGGAGAATGTGCAGAAGGTATTGGACTTTCTCGATCGGTATCTGATGACCTCTAGTAATTTTCCATAATATGCCGCGGCAATCGATTCAACCATGGATTAGATTGAAGCATGGAATGAATTGCTGCTGGCAATATAAGGAGGGTAGCCTATCGTGAACCATATGCGCCGAATTTCAGAAAAGGAATCCCAAAATTATAAAGAACAAGGAGAATTGTCATGAAGAAGTTAGCCATCTTGATTCTTGCAACGTTGATGGTGCTCATGTCGGCCTGTACTGCTAAACCGACAGAAATTGCACCAACAGCAGTTGCACCAACAGAGAGTGCACCAGCAGAGAAAGCGACCATCGCAGTATGTTTGCCAGCCTTAGACAATCCATTGATGCTTGCCTTCCAGGACGCGTTCACCAACGCGTTTGGCGCTGAATACGATGTCCAGGTGTCCAGCGCCGACGGCAATGCCAATACGCAGGCCACCCAGATCGAAAACTACACCGCCATGAAGGTAAAGTTCATATTCGTCATGGCGGTTGAAGCATCCAGCCTGGTGCCTAAGCTGGAAGCGGCCCGTCAAGCGGGAGTTATGATCTTGTTTGCCGGCGGTGATCCTGGCAGTGAGGACGCCTATGATGCCGTCATGAAAATGAACCAATTCCTGTCAGGCGAATATGCAGCTTTGATGGCCAAGCAATGGGTCGATGCAACCTATCCAGATGCTGCTGCTGGTTCGATTGAAACCGCGATTTTTGAATCGACACTCAATCCAGAAGCTGTTGACCGTTCGACAGGGCTCAAAATGTTCAGCGAACCCTATTTAAAAAATGCGCAGGGTGAATTCATCGACGCCGCCGGGAATGTCGTATCGGAGGCGAATAAGATCGATAACCCGGCCTACTCTCCAGCTGCGAATGTTGTAACCATTGTGCAGGCTGAAATGTTCCAGGCTGGACAGACAGCGATGCAGAATGTATTAACCACCAATCCCAATGTGAAACTCGTCCTCGCCTATGCAGGAGATGGAGGCATGGGCGCCTCCCAGGCGATTATGGATGAGTTTGCCAAGGGTTCTGGTGTCAGTGTCATCGATGATCTGAATCAGGTTGCGGTCTTCAGTGTGGGCATGATCGGCGCTGAGGGGCCAGCGGTTGTAGACTCTTCCACGGGCAAAGGTGTCTTCCGCGGCACGATTCGTTTTGGCGGAGATCTAATCGGAAGGACCATTGAATATGCTATGAAAATGCTGCACGGTGAGGAATATCCAAAAATCATTTGGGATGCGCTTGATATGGTAACCGCCGTGGATGGGCAACTCATGGCCGTGCCAGTTGAGAGTGCTATTGTGCTTACCGTTCCGACCAGTGAGCCGCAGCCTTTGGAGCTGCCACCCGGTCCATAGCCCGGTGGCTCACCGCCCGCTCCATCATAGAAGGACTGGCATTTTGATCCACATGTGGTTCTCCAGTCGAGAAAAAAATGCGATGACACATACAGAATAATGCGTGCGGGCTGGGGATTAGGATCCTAGTAAGGGTCCCCAGCCCGATTTTTCATACTCCCACTGATGGAGGCTTCTCCTTGCAGGATGTAGTTTAATCCTTACAACCATCCCAGTTACCTGTTCTGGCATCACTTCACTGAACCATGGTTCGGCGGTTTGTGGAATACATGAAGCGCCCACCAGTAATCCAAGGAAGACGGAACGGAGCTATTCCATTGGGAGTTCAACTCGGCAGCAATTATCGTTCGATAAAAAACGATGGCCCTACAAACAGTACCTGATGGTGTTGCCACAGGTGTAGTAACAGATGAGGTCATATGAGTACAGAATATGTAGTTGAGATGAAGGGCATATGTAAGCGTTTTGGCGGTGTCCAGGCCCTCAGAAGCGTGGACCTGGAACTGAGGCGCGCTGAGATTATGGGCATCGTCGGTGATAACGGCGCGGGGAAGTCCACGTTGATGAAGATTCTATCGGGGGCTTACCTGGCAGATGAGGGCGAGATTTATATCGATGGGCAAAAAGCACACATCCAGAACCCGCAAGATGCCTTCAACCTGGGGATTGGCATGATCTACCAGGATCTGGCCTTGTTCAATAACCTGGATGTTGCTAGAAACATCTTCGTCGGCAGGGAACTCGTACACGTACCTTTTAAGTTTCTGCTGGATAAGAAAAGAATGTACAAGAGGACAGAAGAGTTGATCCGCGAGCTGCGCATCGATATCAAATCACCGAAGCTGAATGTGGCCCGCATGTCCGGCGGTCAACGCCAGATGGTTGCCTGCGCCCGCGCCATCGCGTTCCAATCGAAAGTTCTGATCATGGATGAGCCCACGGCTGCCCTTGGGGTCACGGAGGCGAGTAAATTGCTTGGCTTGGTCAGGAACTTCAAAGATATAGGACTTTCGATTTTGCTCATCACCCAGCGTATCCCGGATATCCTGGCAATCGCTGACCGTGTGTTCGTCCTGAAAGGCGGGCAAAGGCAGGATATCCTGGAAGTCAGCAAGGTTAACCTCGATGATGTGGTGACGATGATCGTCAAGGGTAAGGAGGGTAATGGGAATAAAACCCGGGAAGTGCAGTACAAATCTTTCGGGTAAGTCAGGGAAAGAAAAGCCTGATCCCTTATACGATGGAAAAGTAACCTGGTTTGTCGAATGAGGAGAAAATGCTGAAAATAAATCTGAGCGCCCTGAAAAAATACACCGTCATGTTTATCCTTTTTATCCTTATGGCTCTTTTCTCGTTGACGAGTCCATACTTTCTCACATGGCGGAACCTGATCAATATCATCACCCAGAACACCTACTTCATCATCGTTGCGGTAGGTTTGTCGTTTGTGATGATCGGGGGTGGGATTGACTTGTCGGTTGGGTATCAGATGTCGCTGGTCGGTGTCATCACGGCAATGGGGATGGTTGTTTATCACCTGCCGGTGGGGCTGGCAGTCTCGCTTGGAATAGTGCTGGGCACAGTTTTGGGCCTGATTAATGGTCTGATCGTGACCAGCATTAAAATCTTCCCTTTGATTGCTACGCTGGCGACCAGCACCGTTTTTCAAGGGCTTTCATACATCATTTCGAAAGCGAATACGTTCCGAGGTTACCCAGAAGAATTTCTTTTCCTTACAAAAGGAAGGGTTCTCGGAATGCCATTTGATATTTTTCTTGCCTTGCTGGTCGTGGTCTTGGTGAGTTTCGTTTACTATGAAACAGTTTTTGGTTTCAGATTAATGGCTTTGGGTGGAAATGAGGAGGCTGCCAGGTTATCAGGTATCAATACACGAAAAATGAAGATCGCTATTTATACGATTTGCGGCTTTTTTACTGCTGTTGGCACCATGGTGATGATCTCCAAGGCAAACACAACCAACTCTTCATTTGGTCCTGGAACAGAGTTCATTGGCTTGACGGCGGCTATTGTAGGTGGGGTCAGTTTTATGGGCGGGGAAGGCAATATCCCCTCCCTTGTAGCAGGTGTATTTCTTCTGGCAGTATTGGGGAACGGAATGCAGTTGGCGGGTTGGGGTACTTATGCCCAATTTATTGTCAGGGGGATGATCCTTCTGGGAGCTGTAGCATTTGATGAATACCGGAAAAGTGAAAGAAAGCTAAGTCGGAAAAAAAAGAATGATTGCGCAGCAGATGGTTTAGAAACTCAAGGATAAGCTTGATTGCGGAAAACAAAACTCTATGGAAACCTATAAAAAACACGAACATATAGATGAAGCCTCCATCCGAATTCCAGAAGCAGATGTCTCCCACATCCGTCGAAAATGGCTGGATCTGCCGTATGCCCCGATCTCCCAAGCGCAAAAACTCGATATCTATTTGCCGGAGGAAGGCGATGATCCCTTCCCCATCATCTTGCATATCCATGGAGGGGCTTTTGCCATCGGTGACAAGCGTGACATCCATCTCCTCCCCTTCTTGGAAGGAATCAGAAGGGGTTATGCAGTGGTAAGCGTGAACTACCGCTTGAGCGGGGAAGCCATATTCCCGGCGGGGTTGCAGGATATTAAGGCATCCATCCGATGGCTGAAAGCAAATGGCGAGAAATATCATCTTGATGGGAACAGGATTGCAGCTTGTGGCGGTTCCGCCGGAGGGAATTATGCTGCCATGATTTGCCTTACAGCCGATGTGTCCGAATTCGATGACTTGAGCCTTGTTAATACCGAATATCCGTGCAATGTGCAGGCAGCTGTTGACTGGTTTGGACCAACAGATTTTTCAAAAATGGATGAACAACTCTCCGAGAGTGGCTTCGGCCCGTGTGACCACAATCAAGAGAATTCACCTGAATCCAGATACCTGGGAGCCAAAATCCCTGAAATACCGGTTAAAGTGCAACTCGCCAACCCCATGACATATATTCATGAAAATATGCCCCCGATTTTGATTCAGCACGGGCGGATGGACTCAATGGTACCAGTACAGCAATCTATCATTTTCGTACAGAAACTAGAAAAATACGTAAGTCATGATCGGTTCGAATTCGAAATTATAGAAAACGCCGGTCATGGTGACCCGTTATTTGAGACTGAAGAAAATATGAACAAAGTATTTGCTTTTTTGGATAAGCACTTGAAATAGAATTGGCTAAGAGGATGCCGCAGCCTCTATGCGTTAAAAGAAGGTCATCATTGCTCGTCCTGGCTTACGTGGAGATACGAGGTTAAGGC
>CAYGXU010000162.1:0-5257 GCA_964353875.1 uncultured Anaerolineaceae bacterium
GAGTCTGCGCGAAAAGTCCTCACTAGTGCGATAATAGACTCAATTCTCCCATTTGTCTACTCCGAGGTAGCGAATGAAACATATCGAAGGTCTCATCCGGGACCAGATCATCCTCTTCCCCGAAGCCCTGGACGACTACATCTCTCAAGATAACCCCGCTCGCTTCATTGATGCCTTTATCAATACCCTTGATCTTAACCAAATAGGTTTTGCCCATGCCGCTCTTCAGGAAACTGGACGACCTCTTTAATACCCTGGTGATCTTCTGAAGCTGTATGTCTATGGTTACCTCAATTGCATCCGCTCCAGCCGTCAGTTGGAAAGGGAATCTCATTGCAACGTTGAAGTGATGTGGCTCATCAAGCGCCTCACACCTGACTTCAAGACCATCGTCGACTTCCGAAGGTACAATCGGTAGCCCATCCGACAGGACCTGCCCTGAGCGAAGTCGAAAGATCTGCCGGGAGTTCACCATATTCTGCAAAAAATTCGAGCTCTTCAGTGGCGACCTGGTTGCCATCGACGGCAGTAAGTTCAAAGCCGTCAACAGCCGAGCTAAAAATCTCAGCAAAAAGAAGCTCCGGCAAGCCATGCAGAAGCTGGATGAAGATATCGACCGCTACCTGGATGAGATGGATGAAGCCGGCGAAGAAGAACCCCGAGAGAAGGAGCTCACGGCAGAAGAATTACAGCAGAAGATCGACGAGATGAAGCGCATGCGGGATGAGGCCAAAGAACTGGAGCAGAGACTGGATGAAAGTGGCCAATCCCAGATTTCCCTCACCGATCCCGATAGCCGCATGATGCCTGCTGGCGGAGACCGCAGGGCGGATGTATGCTTCAACGTCCAGGTGTATATGGATGAGAAGCACAAGCCGATCCCCGATCACGAGGTCACCAACGCCATCACCGATCGAGATCTCTTGAGCACCATGGCCAAAAGGGTGAAGGAACTGCTCGGTGTGGACGATCTTGAGGTGCTGCCTGATATGGGCTACTGCTATGGCAAGGAGGTCTAAGCTTGTTGGGAAATGATCCCTTGATCTCTCACCCTAAGCAGCAGAAAGCCGCGCCCGCGGGCCGAAGGACTCAGGACTTCGGTCGGGTCTCGGCGGGGATGGGAGTGCCACGCCGAGCGCAGCACCTGGCCTAATCCACAGGGATCTTTATGGGGTTTGCGCCAGCGAGGGAAGGCTGATGATAAGATCATCAATGCAAACGCTCTGGGCATCCAGCGACTCGAAACCGATGAGGCCACTGTCAAGAGGGGCTTTATCGGTAAAATCGTACACCCGCTTGCCATCTAGCCAGAACTGGATGCGACCACCAATGAGACTGAACATGACATCGTGATACTTCTCAGGGAGGATCCGCGCCCGGCCAGTGGCGAGAATTGAGGAACCTTCGTTGGGCATATCTTTCGTTAGTGTGGCAATCCAATTGACTGTGCCGATCCAGGTGCGATAACGCGATTCCTCGCTTATGCGGGAGTTCAGATGGATTGCCCCATTTTTCAGGATCAGGCGATATCTCATCGTGAAATCGCTCAATGGCATATCGGTGAAGACGGCCCAGTTGTGTCCGCTGCCGCACAGTGCGCCATCTTTTACCTGCCAGGCGGTATTCGGATTGCCCTGGGCATCGGTGGTCCTCCATCCCTTGAGCGATTGGGCGCTGTCAAAATGCTGCTCGAGCAACACATCGACCGGCGGTTTGCCTGCCAGGTCCGAAACGAGAATATGATCCACGCACGCGGTTGAGTCGATTGTCTCCAGTGTGAGAGTGCCTGCGCCAATCGGATTATCACCGTCAGTAAAATCAAGCACGACGATGCCATTGACCAGCATTAGGAGACGGCTGCCCTGGGCGACCAGCTCAATAGGCGTCCATTGATTCAGGGCAAAAGGAAGATTCAGACCTGCCAGGTTGCCTGTGAAAGTCTCACCTGTCTGTTTTTCCAGGCCAAATCCCGTTTGGTCAACGGTGAAGAAGTAGCGATTCAGACCACCGGGCGCGCTGGTCTGCCGCAGGTTAAGATGGATTGAACCGGAATCAAGCCGCAGGCGAAATTTCGCCCTGTAATCTCTCCAGTTATCCCCTTTGCTCGCGCCAGTGAAAACGTGACCGCTGCCGCACAACGCGCCATCCCGGACGCGCCAACTGGATTCAGCATACCAATCCAAAGGCATCAGGCCGTTGTCGAAATTGGCCAAAAATAGCACACCCGGCGGATAGGCGGGAGCCTTCGTAGCGGTAAGGGGTACAGCCGTGGAAGTCGGGTTTGAAGTTGGCACGGCGGGGGTGGCTTTTGCTGTGCGGGCAGCAGGGATGCTGGGGACAAGGCTGGGGGCAGGGCCGAGGTCCCGTCCGGGCAGGGCCACGAATACCAAGAAGAGAAAGAGGACTATAACCGCCCCTGCAGCAATCCATACCAAGTGCGAGCGGCGTTTGGGCTCGCGGATTTCTGTCGCCGGCGCGGGTCCAGCAGCGATGACAGCGGGGCCAGGCTCTATTTGGGTCTCTGTCACCGGCGCGGGTTCTGTAGCGACAACCGTGGAGAGGGGGCCCATAGCCGGAGGTATAGTAGGAATTGCTTCGCTGGCGCCTTCCGGCCGCGGAACGGCGATCGCTATCTCCGTCTGGCTTTTCCGGGTCGCCTGGCTTTTCCAGGCCTCTTTGAAGGCCAGCACCATGCTGGCAACATCCGGGTAGCGATCGGAGCGATCTTTTGCGAGGGCTTTCAGCAGCACCCGTTCCACATCGGGCAAAATGTCGGCGGTGACCTTTGACGGAAGCGGCAGTGGCGTATAGATATGGTCGTGGATGACCGAGAAGGGTGTATCGGCGTTGAAAGGCACGCGGCCAACCACCATCTCGTAGATCATGATGCCAAAGGAGTAGATGTCAGTGCCTTCGTCGAGATCCTTTTTTGCCATGGCCTGCTCAGGCGAGATGTACTGCGGCGTACCAATAATCACGTCAGAGGTGAGCGTGGCTTCTCCCGATTGGGCAATGCGCGCCAGGCCGAAATCCGCCAGATAAACCTGTCCATCTTTGGAAAGTATGACATTGGAGGGTTTGACGTCGCGATGCAAGACGCCCTGTGTATGGGCGTAATGGAGTGCCGCTCCTACGGCTTCAATGATGCGCTCGATCTCGTCGGGGGGCAGCGGCCCGCGCTGGATGGCCATTTTGAGCGTTTCGCCCTCGATGAATTTCATCACCAGGTGGGGACGCTTTTCGTGCTCGGTATAATCATAGATTGGGACGATGTTGGGATGCTCCAGCCTTGCCACCGCGCGAGCCTCGCGCTGGAACCGCGCCGAGAAGTTGGGATCCTCCCGGAAGGCCGGGTGGAGAACTTTGATCGCCACATAGCGATCAAGCGCTGCATGGTAGGCCTTGAAAACGGTCGCCATGCCACCCTGGCCGAGTTGTTCCATGATCCGGTATGGACCAACTTGTTCTCCGGGATTAAAGGTCATGGTCCTCTCCAATTAAGCAGGCTAGGAGGGTGCTCTCTCCGGGACGGGGTATGAAAAACCGCCTAGCCAAATTGATGAAAAGATTGCAGGGAAAACCAACGCGATCACTGATACCCGGACAGTTCCATAGATCAACGCTTTCACGACCCAATCTCTCTGTAGCCCTCCCAACAGATCAGGCCGTCCGCCCGGGCGCTTATCCAATGCTTAGACACATTCTATGAATTTCCCCCCGCGGAGTCATGTGCCATTAATCACCTAATGGCAGGGTAAGCGTGAAGAGGTCATCATGTACTGGCACAATGCGCCCTTTCAAGGTGCTTCGCAATCCTTTCAGGGTGGCCACCGCTAGGTCGCGCTACGGCGTCTGCCCTCTGGAAGCGTGCGCGCAGAAAGCAAGCTCGCGACGAAGCCTGCACTGCACCGAGCGCGGTGTGGTGCAAGTGTCGCCCACCCCAAGCGCGTGAGCGCTGGGGCTCCCCAGCCGTCCGCTGCATATTGGGAAGCATCCCCAAAGGGGGCTGTGTTAGACGGGATCATTCTGCTGCCTCTTTCCACTGAGAGTCTGATGAGGTGGCTGCCTACCTTCTGCCACTGTTTTGAAGTTATCGTTATACTTCTTCATTGTGTTCCCAAATGCCTTCCGAAAGATTAGAGCGTTAAGTACCTTCCCAATGAAACCAAGCGGGAGTCGATACTTCTTTTGCCATTCGATATGTGTCATTAACTCAATAGCTTGCATGTGCGTCGTCGATCGAAACAAGCCGCCGATGGGTGTTCTTCCACTGATTTCCAGGGTATGCGGTGGTTCGAAGCGCGTGATTTATGCAGGGCTAGCGAAGTCGCTTCACCACATTCGATAGACCAATATGTAGGCATGTCCGAGAGCCGCAGCGGGACCGGTTGCGTCTTTCACGGCAGAAACATCAAGTTGCCACTCAGGGATTTTCTTGCTATCCAGCCCAAATCGCGCGACTTCAGATAATGGCTTATCGACATCGAAGCTTGGTCTGATCGTTGACACAATCCATTCCTTACAAGATCTCCGAGCTGCTATCCCCCTTCTATGTTGTCGCTGATGTCAAGCTCGTCTCACGGAATTAAATTCAATATTTATGGATTTTCAATGCTAATCCAAAGCCCTCCTTTTCTTATAATATGCGATAGCGGTTCGAGTCTCATATAATCCATAGAGCTGGTGGCTTCCTCTGGCGTTGGGCATTAATTGCCTCGACCTACCTTCTATCCATGCTGACGCTTATTGGTCAGACACAAAATGCTGTATTCGCACCGAGGCGATCTTGGAAGTTCCCTGGTGAGCGACCCCTACTAACGGTCGGTTTCGCACTGGAAACCCGGCGGCGTGCTACGTGCACAACTCACGCCAGCCTGGTCTTTGATTGCAGTTGACTTGGTCGGGTACTTCTCCTTAGATCGGCCCTGTCTTCAACAATGCGCCTTCCGGGATGACGCCTGTTCCCAGGTATCGCCGCAGATCGATCAACAGCCTGCGGCTAAGGGCAACAATCCCTATTCGACGTAGCCGGCTACTTCCGTGGGCAAATCTCTCCATATACCAGAGGGTTAGATTACTCTCTGGCTGGTAGCGAAGCCATCCCCAAGCGATCTCAATTGCTCGAATATATCCAATGCGCGATTTGGTCTGACATTGGCAATGATCAATCACTTGCATTTTCGAGAGATGCCAAACCATATAAAGGATTATTGTGGCCCTCAGCCAGCACATTAATCCCTCGTTGAACTGAGCCGAG
>CAYGXU010000163.1:0-5187 GCA_964353875.1 uncultured Anaerolineaceae bacterium
CCCTATCATCCCCCCATTTGCGCTTGCAGTGTCGTGATTGGGCTCAGGCCTGACGGCGCAAATGGGGGGATAGAGGGGGGTCATATGCACATCGGAAGAAAAGATCGTTGCCTGATAAAAGGCGTGCCGCCTATTGATGAAGCCTGATCTTGCTCTGTTTGTAAAGAATTCCGAGTGTCAAGGAGTCCAGAGTCTGGTAACCACTTAGGCTAGCTTACGAATGCAGACTCCGAAGGTCTTTATGGAAGAAAAGTGGTTGAGTGTATATGAATTTTGGGCTTGAAAGACAAATTAATAATGCAAAACGAACCTTAAGGGTCTTTGCCTGAGGGGTTAAAGAATATCAATACATTTCCTTTACAGGATAGCCTTCGGGCATGAGATTATTTTTCTAGGGAAATTTATCTCGAGACAGACGATCAATCGAATTCTAATTCCGCCATAGAGAATTAGGGGGGAATGATGTAAATCAATAGCCGTCTTTATGCTTTCCCGCTGTGATCCATTTCTCGAACAAGAGGATTTAAAAGTAAGCTATAGCACTAAAGACGGCATAAGAATGTAAAAAGTAATGAAGATGGGAACTGGTTTTACTCAACCTTGTCTTCGGATGAGGTTTCCTTTTCCTTATCCGTTTGATCTTCATCCCCTTTCAAACCAGTTCTAAATTCACGGATTCCGCGCCCCAATTCCCCGCCGATCCTGCTCAATCTACCAACGCCAAATAGAAGGAGCACAATGGCAAGAATGATAATGAGTTCAGTTGGACCGAGTCGCATCTCTACCCTCCGATCAATCGAATTCCTCTTATCTGCATTGTCATTATAGCACCAAACCAAGGGAGTTTCGTTTACTCATGGCGAAGGGTTGAGCAGACTGCCACAATGCAGACGCGATGGGTATCGGAAGAATCACCTAAGATATTGCCATCGTTTGGTCTTGTTCATGATCGGACGCTAGATGAATTTCCTTAGGATGCAAATGATGCGATGATGAAATCGTTCAAATAATCTTATTGTCATTTGCGATTGTATAACGGGCAAAACAATCATAATCGGTAATGGAATTGTGCTCGTGAGCATAAAGCCAGAGGCGTCTATGATCCAATGGTGAAACTTGGTGGAGTTATGTTTGCCAGTAAAAGAGTGACCAGAGCAGGTGGTATCCCTAGGGAAGGAGATACTGGGGGAAATAGTCTTGTTAAGATTTTGTATGTGGGAGAATCTGGTCAATTGCTTGCGCCAAGGTGAGGCGTTTGATACACTGGCACAGAAGGTAAACCCTCATCATTGGATATGGATGTCCGTTCTTTTCTGTTAACCTCGCATCGATTTCAGTTGGAGCCTGGGAAGGGTTCTCATGTCTCAAGCGTTATATCTCAAGTGGCGACCACAAACCTGGGATGAAGTAGTTGGACAGGAGCACATCGTTCAGACCTTACGCAACGCTGTCCGCATGGATCATGTTGCGCATGCCTACCTTTTCGCTGGCCCACGCGGGACCGGCAAAACCACCACTGCAAGGCTTCTGGCGAAAGCTGTAAATTGTCTGGCTGAATCGCTTTCGGAGCGTCCGGATAATCAGTGTTCCATCTGTCAAGCCATTAGCCAGGGACGTTTCCTGGATTTAATTGAAATCGATGCCGCCTCAAACACGAGCGTGGAGGATGTGCGAGACCTACGTGATAAGATAAACTTCTCACCCAATGAGGGCAGGTTTAAAGTCTACATCATCGATGAAGTGCACATGCTTTCCACAGCGGCATTTAATGCACTTTTAAAAACATTAGAAGAGCCCCCAGCGCATGCGATCTTTATATTGGCGACAACTGAAGTGCACAAGATCCCTGCAACTGTGCTCTCACGCTGTCAGCGACATGAATTCCGCAGGCTTCCAGTGATAACCATCATTGAGTACCTTAAAGGAAAAACTTCAGAAGAAGGGTTTGTGATTGAAGAGAGTGCATTGGAGTTGATCGCCCGTCAGGCAACGGGAAGCTTACGTGATGCTATTTCCCTTTTTGATCAATTAACCGCAGCGAGCGGGAAGGTGACATTGGAGCAAGCCCAGGCGATTCTGGGGACAGTCACCAGCGACGCTGTTCGCAGCGTCGTTGAAGCATTGGCAAAAAACGATACAGCAACAGGTTTGTTTACATTAAACCGGGCAATAGATGGTGGGGCAGATCCACGCCAGTTTGCACGCCAAATTGTAGATTACTTGCGTGGCATATTACTCATAAAAATGGGAAATGAGCGTTTGGTGGATGTGCCCGTGGATGCACGCTCGGGGATGGAGAAGTATGCTGAGACTGTTACGTTATCTGACCTGCTTGCAGCGCTGAAAGCCTTTAATAAGGCTTCGTTAGAAACAAGGGTGGGGTGGTTGCCGAGCCTTTCTTTGGAATTGGCATTCTTAGAGAGCTGTATCGAAGTTTCGCTTTCGGAATCATCCGTGCCAATCAATGAACCACAGCAAACATCGCATAATCCGGATCGCCCACCTGCCAAAACCTCTCTTGAGAAGACCTCAACGCAAACGAAGCCATCCTCGATTGCAGAAAATCGATCAGGCGATCTTGGGGTAATCCCCCATGTTGTTCGGGATGCGACAACAGAACTGAATTTCCAAGAAATCAGAGGACATTGGCGTGACATCCTTCAAGCCGTTCGGCAGTTTGATCCTCGCACGCAAGCTCTGCTAAACTCCTGCATGCCTCTCGGTTTGGAGCGAGGTGCTTTGGTCCTTGGTTTTCGCAGTGATTTGCTTAGGGATAAGATGGAAAAGGATCACAACATTTCAAAGGCCTGTCAGGCAGCCGAGCAGGTCCTTGGCAAATCAATTACTCTGCGCTGTGTCCTGGTGGGTGCATGGAGCCCGAGAGAGATAGAACAAGATCAGCCGCCACCGATGGAGGAGGGCGGGATGGTTGCAACGGCTATCCGTGATTTTGGGGCACAGGTGGTGGACATGGAACAACTGCCGCCGGATAGCTCACCGTGACAACTTCAAGATAGCAGCCCTCATCCTCCCATTTCATCTTTCGTATCCGAAACAGAACCTTTTACCTCTTTTATAGATTTGAGCGAACCGGGGGAAGATTTCCGGACATGGGATCGGAGAAAGGGCGACAGCGCAGGCATAGGTAGCAATGAGTTTATTCGTCGCCAGTGAGGCTTTAATCAAAGAAAAGAATGGGAGGGAAAGCAATGGCAAAAGGGAAAACCCCTCAACCTTTCGGCAAAGGCATGATAGAGCAAATTCAACGACTGCAAGAAGAGCTTGAACAGGCTCAATCGGAATTAGCTGAGGAGGTGGTGGAAGCGAGTGTTGGCGGGGGGGCAGTGAAGGTCAGCATGAGTGGTGCTCAGGAATGTAAAGGCGTTGTAATTGCCCCTCACCTCTTGCAGGAGGGAGACGTTGAGATGCTCCAAGATTTGGTGTTGTTGGCGATTAATCAGGCGATCCACGATTCGCAAGCGCTGGCTGCAAGGCGCTTGAGCCCCCTTACGGGAGGGATGGGTTTGCCAGGGCAGGGGAAATGAGCGTTGTCCCTCGACCGGTTGAACGCCTGATAGAAGCCTTTACCCGCCTGCCAGGGATTGGCCCTAAAACAGCCTCTCGTCTAACTTATTATCTTTTACGCGCGCCGGAGGAAGAGAGCCTGGAGCTCTCCCAAGCATTGCGAGAACTACGTGAGGGGACGATCTTCTGCTCCCGCTGCTTTAATATCACCAGCGCAGGCAAGGATCCTTGTGCGATCTGCATGGATGAGTTGCGTGAGCGCGGAGTTATTTGCGTTGTTGAGGATCCCTTGGACGTTTTGGCTATTGAGCGCACTGGCAAGTTCCGTGGTCAGTATCATGTCTTGCATGGCGCCTTGGCTCCAGTGGAGGGAATCGGTCCGGAGGATTTGAGGATTGAGGAGCTGATTACTCGCGTGAATGGAGAGGGGATTGAGGAATTGATTTTGGCGACCAATCCTACCCTGGAGGGTGAGGCGACGGTGATGTACATCCAACGTCGCCTGGAGGGATTCAAAGTGCGTCTTACGCGTCTTGCACGGGGGCTTCCCTCGGGTGGGGATTTGGAATATGCGGATGTAACTACATTGAGTCAGGCTTTGGAGGGTCGCCAGGCAGTATGAGTACCAAAGCCCTGCGGAGGCTGAACAATCGGCTTTATTTTTATTCGTCGTAATTACTCAGCCTTGCCTGCAACTGCAGACCCTCAAGGTCTTTCAGGTAAAACAAGGGATTGAATTTATAGAAAATTTTGCGCTTGAAAGACAAGTTCGGAATGCCGAACAGAACTTTAGGGTCATTGCATGAGTAGTTACTATTCGTCTTTTTAGCGGGTATCCCCACATCTTGTAAGGTTTCTTTTGCCCCATTGATCGCGCCAAATAATGGGGGTTCAGCATCTGGCGTCAAGGCGATAGAACTATCATCCTATAGCATCCTCGATTCATATGTGCTTTTCCAGGACCATAATAAATTTAACAGAGGTTATTATTTTGTTTGGATTTAAAGTTCCTCAAGGTGATCTGAATCAGGACGCGGCTAAATGATTGCTATAGGATGGATTGCTATCAACGATATGAGGATACGGGAAATTTAGAGAGATCTTGAAGAGAAAAATTGTTATGGAGAACAACTTTAGTTCTCTACTTTGATGCCTTCATTGATTTATCCTTTGGGCTTCTTCGCTTTAGTTTGGATCGGCATCATGATGGCTGCTCTCAGAGTGGAGAGCAGAACTTGACACGAATGCTTGCTGCATTGACCAGCGTGAAGTACGCCATAATTATCTTTGCCCCCTTGACATCTGGCGCTGAGGGCATATAATTTGAATGCGTATAAACGAGGTTTCGCCCATACCAATGGGAAGACCCTTACAATGGAGTGGGGGGAAGAGACCGGGGCAGGAGCCTGACTGGCCTTCTGACCAGCCGATGTAGAAAAATCGCATCGGCGGTTTGTGTCTTTATCCTTGACAACAGCATATGCTGATGATAGGATATCGTCCGCTCACTTCAATGCACCTTAACAACTGAAGAGTGATAGGAAGACCTGCAAACTTTGGGTTTTGTAAACAAGAGCCAATCCATATCATTCGATATGGTAAAGATCTACGGAGAGTTTGATCCTGGCTCAGGATGAACGCTGGCGGCGTGCCTAACACATG
>CAYGXU010000164.1:0-5161 GCA_964353875.1 uncultured Anaerolineaceae bacterium
GAGGTGTGGCCTGCAGGAAGCTTTGCCCAATTGCCAGGCTAACCGCATCATGCGGCCCCCATTCCTCCCCATACCGCTCTGTTTTGGCGTCAGGATCGGGTACTAACCCGGCCTCGTCGCCAATCTCAATCCCCGTCGGCTGGCCCAATCCGAAGCCTTTGGCCATATCCGACAAAGCGGTGGTCAATCCCTGGTTATAAAGATCATTGCCGATGTGATAAAACCAGGGATTACATGATCGAATGAGACCTTGTTCAAGGGAAATCTCCCCTTGGGCAGGCAATCCACGTTCGTAAGTCCAATCATAATAGACCTTATCGGGTAATTCGCGGAAATCACTACCACAGTTGTAGATCGTCTCAGGCGTGTAGTAACCCGATTCGAGCGCAGCAGCCATGGTGATGATCTTAAACACCGATCCCAATGGATACAACCCGCGTGTCGCGCGGTCGAAGAGCGGTTGATTCGCATCGCCGAAGATCTCCTGCAGACCCGCGCCGCTAAAAGGATGTTGTGGGTCGAAGAAATTCGGGTCGAAACCTGGCGAGGACACCATTGCCAGGACCGCTCCGCTATCGCGTTCCAATACCACGATGGCTCCGGTGAAATCCTGTATCGCTTCCTGTGCCTGGCGTTGAAGCTCACGATCGATCGTCGAATAGACCGCCAGCGGCGCTTCCGCGGCCACATTGGTCAAGGGCGGTTGTTGAATCTGCCCGTTCGCATCGGTCAGGTAAAGTATGCCGCCTGGCACCCCGCGCAGTTCTTCTTCATATGCCCTTTCCAGACCCAATTGACCTACAAACTCGTCGCCCAAATAACCTTTTTGCTGGTATTGCTCCAATTGTTCTGTGGAGATTAAACTCACATAGCCGACCGCGTGTGGTGCTAGTCCGCCACTCAGATAGTAACGCGAAGGATAAGACCGCGATTGGACCCCCCCAACGGAATTCAATGTCCCCTGATAGGGTTGGAACTCTTCTAATGACACCTCCCCCAAATGCACCCACCAATCGTATTCTCGAATGTCATCGTACTTCGCCTGGATGCGCTGCTGAGGCTGATCCAGAAGGCGAGAGAGCGCCACCAGCATGGCCTCTTCCGCCTCCTCATCACCGACCTGATTAGGTACTAGCCACAACGCCACCATATCTGCCTGGGCGACCAATGCCAGACCGTTGCGATCGTAGATGTTCGCTCGTGTAGGGATGAGGGGCGCCAGGAGAAGTTTTTTATCTGCAGAAAGCTCAGGTAGGATCATCTCGCTTGTCCAGGCGATCTTCCATTCATCTCCGAAGCGCTTCAAGTCCATCATGGTCTCGCGAGTGATGTCACCTAAGATTGCACTGTGGAGAATCACACGGTAACGGACCTGAGCTACCTCCGGATTAACCAATGAGGAGACAATCTCGTGATCGACCCCGATCAGATAGGTCGCCTTCCAGACATCTTCGTAACGTTCAAGAAAAGCTGCCTTGGAAAGCCCATCCTTCGTCAGAGGGCTGAGCATTTCATACATATCCTCAAATCCGCGCTCATTCCAGGCGTTGAGAAAGGTCTTTGCTGCTCCTTCGGCGTCCGGCGCCGAGATGGTTGTCACCATCGGTTCTGGCAGCGTCGGACTGGGTCCGGGCGTCGGTGTCCCATCTGTGAAGAGAGTGCAGGATGCAAGTAACAAACTTAAACCGATTAGTATACTTCGCTTCATTTTTCCCATCTCAAGATTGTTGGAAATATTGTGCATTCATAACCTGTATAAGCCTGACACTTCTCAGGAAGAGCCTCCGGCGGTTGAATATCCATTTCGCGCATGCTACGCATCAGATGGCACAAAGGCAGTCCCATCACGTTGGCATAACAACCCTCCATCCGAGCTTCATCCACCGGGTTGAAACTGTCATCCTGGATGCCGTAAGCCCCGGCTTTATCCAATGGGCTGCCTGAATCAATATAGGCTTCAAGCGCTTTTAATGAGTAGGAACGCATGGGCACTTCCGTTTCACAAGTATCCACAAATACCCGCTCTGATTGCATATCGATAAGAGCGATGGCCGTGATCACACGATGGACACATCCACGCAAATGCAACAACATTCGTCTCGCCTGATCGGCATCCGAAGGTTTTCCCAGGATCTGATCGCCATCCACGACGATGGTATCGGCGGCGAAGATGATGCCGATTCCATGCTCCTCTTTCAGCGCGGTACGCGCTTTCTTCAGCGCCAACCTACTTACATAGATTTCCGGCTTCTCGTCTTCCTCTCGCATTTCATCAATGGAAGCAGGTCGAACCTCAGCCTTCCAACCTAAAAGCGTCCACAGTTCTCGTCGCCGGGGAGAACTAGAGGCTAAGATCCAGCGTTGATTACAGCCTTCGATAATCCTCTCTCCAACTCTCATGGTTTCTCCGCTTCAACCTCTCCCTGACTGGTAAGTATTACCAGCGCGGATTCCAATTCTAACA
Source organism: uncultured Anaerolineaceae bacterium (assembly GCA_964353875.1). Taxonomy (GTDB): domain Bacteria; phylum Chloroflexota; class Anaerolineae; order Anaerolineales; family E44-bin32; genus MGNI01. The sequence goes on from CAYGXU010000164.1 coordinate 2,465, forward strand.
TAGCCATGATCCATTCCAGGTCCGATCACATTGCATATCCATTGGCCGTGCAGATGAATAGTATCTCGTTCTTGGCCATACTAATTGTGATTGTTTTGGCATAATTTCTCTTCTTGATTGAAGCAAAATGGGAAATTGAGGCGGAAACCAAAATAACCCATATCGATTAACATCACAGCACCCAGATCTTCCTGTGATGGTAGAATCCGGTCAGGTAGATTTCGATGGACCTTTTTGACTATTCCATGAAGGAACGTATGGCTCGAGAAGCACCTCTGGCTGCCCGTATGCGCCCGCGCACCCTGGAGGAGTTCGTCGGACAGGAGGACATCGTTGGCGAGGGACGGCTCTTGAGGAGGGCGATCGAAACCGATCACCTCTTCTCCTCCATCATCCTTTGGGGTCCTCCGGGTACAGGCAAAACCACGCTGGCAATGATCATTGCCAATACAACCAGGTCACACTTCGAGACCATCTCTGCCGTTTTGGCAGGCAAAGCCGATCTTAGGCGAGTCATCGATGCTGCCCGCGAAAGACGTAAATTACACAAGCAACGCACGATCCTTTTCATCGATGAGGTCCATCGTTGGAATAAAGCGCAACAGGATGCTCTGCTTCCCCATGTCGAGAATGGCGCCATCACCCTCATCGGCGCCACAACTGAAAATCCCTATTTCGAAGTGATCGGGGCATTGGTCTCACGCTCCAGGATCTTCCAACTGCGCCCACTCGAAGATACCGATGTGAGTCAATTGATCCTGACTGCCATCGCTGATTCTGAGAGGGGCTATGGCAAACGCAAGGTGCATTTGGATGATGAGGCTTTGAAACACCTCGTTCGTGTTGCAGGAGGCGATGCACGGAACGCTCTCAATGCCCTTGAATTGGCGGTCGAATCAACCCCAGCTGGCACCCATGGGGAAATCATTATCGACCTCAATATCGCGCAAGAATCGATCCAACGGCGCGCGATCCTCTACGACAAAGATGGCGATGTCCACTACGATACGATCTCAGCCTTTATTAAATCGATCCGGGGATCCGATCCTGATGCAGCTCTCTATTGGTTGGCGAAGATGCTCTACGCGGGTGAATCGCCACGCTTTATCTTGCGCCGCTTGCTCATCCTCGCCTCGGAGGATATTGGATTGGCTGATCCGATGGCTTTGGTGGTTGCCTCGGCCGCGATGCAATCCTTCGAATTTGTCGGCCTGCCTGAGGGCGTCTACCCCCTGGCCGAAGCCACCCTCTATCTGGCAACCGCGTCCAAGTCCAACTCCGCTACGTCCTATTTCAAAGCCTATAAATTAATCGAAGAGGAAGGCATCGTAGACGTTCCCAGTCACTTGCAGGATGCCAGTCGGGATGCGGAAGCTCTCGGTCATGGCAAGGGATACCAATACCCGCACGAGTTCCCCGATCATCACATCGGACAACAATACCTTCCTGCAAATCTCCTGGGGACATACTTCTACAAGCCATCCGATCAGGGAAATGAAACTGCTGTTCGAGAACGTCTTGAACGTTGGCGTCGGGCACAACGCCAGGCTCTTGACATCGAGGAGACATTTGAACCTCCGGATCTGTCTGAACAACAGATTGATGCCATTAAACATCATCATATCCGTGATCGCAGCTAGTGGCATCAGAGGGACGATATGACCAGGATTTACCTCATTCGCCACGCCGAGAACGATTTCATTCAGAAGGGGAAGCTGGCAGGTTGGCTTCCAGGCGTTCATTTAAATGGGCGTGGACGTGCGCAGGCCAAAGCACTGGCTGAGATCCTGGCCGATGTGCAACTCAAAGCGATTCACGCCAGCCCTTTGGAACGTACTGTAGAGACGGCAGAGCCGATCGCTCAAGCCGTGGGGTTAAACGTGACCTCCTGCCCGGGTTTGGGCGAAATTCATTATGGTGAATGGGAAGGGCGTTCACTTAAAATCCTAAGACGGCGTAAATTATGGCCAATGATTCAGCAGACGCCCTCCCTGGTACGCTTCCCAAAGGGAGAATCTTTCGTAGAAGCGCAAGGTCGTGCCGTGGCTGCGATCGAAACCCTTCGCCAAAACCATGCACACTCCAAATCCACCTTCGCCTGTGTAACCCACTCGGATGTGATCAAACTCATCCTTGCCCATTATTTGGGTATCCCCCTTGATCTCTTCCAACGCCTGACCGTCATGCCTGCTTCGATCAGTATCCTGGAAGTCGGTACACAGGTCAGATTGATTTCTCTCAACGATACAAGAGCTACTTTAGCCAGCATGAGAGAATGATATACTTCCAATTAGGGATGTTAAATTCTCGAAGAGAGCGGACTTCCAGCGATGGATTTTGAATTAAAGCCTGTCTCCCGTATCAGGACTGCTGCGATTGGCGAGCCTGGAGAACGTGTATTCTATTTGCAGGCCAGCACCAATGAGCAATTGGTGACTCTATTAATAGAAAAACAACAGGTCCAATCCCTGGCAATCGGAGTTGAACAATTTCTCCAGGATTTAAGTAAACGCCACCCTAATCTTCCTGAGGCGTCAGCGGATTATGATGAAAAAGAGATGGCATTGGATAGACCGATTGATCCTGCCTTCCGTATCGGTCAGATCGGCTTGGGGTATGACGATGAAACTGACCTCCTGGTTTTGGTGGCACGCGAATTAATAACTGAGGGTGAGGAAGAGCGAGAGCCTTCCGTCG
>CAYGXU010000165.1:0-5132 GCA_964353875.1 uncultured Anaerolineaceae bacterium
GCTTCTACTTTAATGGCATCTAAAGAAATCGTATCGACTTTGCCCATCCGACGGATCAAATCCACATTTCCACGTATAGTTGTTAAAGGGGTGCGTAATTCATGGGATACATCGGCTAAGAATCGACGTTGTGTTTCGAACAGCTTTTCGAGTCTTTCCAGCGTCTCATTGAAAGCTCGAACTAATCTTCCTACTTCATCGGTTGAGGGGCCTGAGAAAGGGATCCTCTCAGCCAAGTCGTTTGCACGGGTGATTGTTAGAGCAGATTCGGTGATTTCCTCGATCGGACGTAGGGCGGCTCTTGCCGTAGCCCATCCGACTAATGCAGCCATGATAATGGCCCCCAATCCCCCTCCAACGAGCAGGAAAAGGAGCGTTTCGCGTGCCCGATCGACCGTTGACAATGTTGCTGCTAATTGTAGGGTTGCTTGGATGTGCTCACCCTCATCAGCGCGTACAGGTACGGTTAATACTCGTAGTCGAGTTCCGTCCACTTTCACACTTGTGAAGGTCGGGACCTTCGCAGATAATGTTTCTTCATCGAAAGGCTTATTCCGTGCTGGAAAATTCATCGTCTGCCGCAACATAATCCCTTGATCATCGAAAACTTGCACAAAGGTATTTGCAGTTAAGTCCAGCTCCAGCTGGATTGCAGCTAATGGAATGCCGCCAATTTGAATGCGGCTGGCTTTGAGGATATTATCCGCCGTGGTTTGAAGCGTATCTTCAATCTGCCTGGTTAGGCTTGACGATAACACAAAATATACACTGGCTCCAAAAATTATTAAGACGCCCGCCAGCACAGTGGTATACCAAAGCGTGAGTCGAGCACGAAGGGTCAATTATCCTCCCTCAATACATATCCTACTGCGCGTACTGTATGTATCAAGCGCGGTTCTCCCCCGGCTTCTGTTTTTTGGCGCAGGTAACGTACATAAACCTCGATTATGTTGCTTTCTCCTCCAAAGTCATATCCCCATACCCGATCATAAACGACTTCTCTTGTAAGCACTTGTCGTGGGTGTCTTAAAAACAATTCCAGCAGTTCGTATTCTTTTGCAGTTAATTCGATTGAACGACCTGCTCGAAAGGCCTGATGCGTCCCTGTATCCAGTTGCAGATCTGAGAAAGACAACAAGAACGGAGCTTCGCTTTTCGTCCTTCTTAAGAGGGCGCGAATGCGCGCCAGCAATTCATCAAAATCAAACGGTTTCACCAAATAGTCATCTGCGCCCGCGTCTAGCCCCTCGATCCGATCCGGAACGGCATCTTTTGCAGTAAGCATCAATATCGGCACCTTACTTGCTGCTCGCAGTCTTCGACAGACTTCCAGTCCATCGATTCCAGGTAACATTAAATCCAGAATTACAAGATCAGGGAGCGTTTCCCTGGCATGACTTAATCCTGCCTCACCATCTTCGGCTGCCACGACATGGTAACCTTCATAGGCTAAACCCCGATGTAGGAATTGCAGAATTCTTTCATCATCTTCGATGACAAGGATTTTCTCTCGCATTCCTCCTCCTTTGTCATGAATATATCATACCAATAACAGCCGATTAAATTATAAAGCCGCCTTTTCGGGCGGCTTTCTCAACAGCGAGAATTTTAGGTTAACTCAACGACTGCGCCGGCTGCTTCAAGTTTGCCTTTTGCGTCTTGAGCCGCCTCTTTTCCGGCCTTCTCAAGGACCTTCACTCCAACCGTCTCGGCCATGTCCTTGGCATCTTTCAATCCAAGAGTAGTGATTTGCCGGATGGCCTTAATCACATCGATCTTCTTCGGTCCGATATCCTTGAGGATAACATCGAATTCAGTCTTTTCTTCTTCTGGTTCTGCTGTTGCAGCGCCAGCGCCGTATGGCATGGCACTAAAGGCAACAGGCGCAGCTGCTGAGACACCCCATTTTTCCTCCAACATTCGTGTCAGTTCTGCAGCTTCGAGAATTGTTAATTTGCTTAATTCTTCCGCAATTTTTTCTAGATCTGCCATTGTTTCTATCTCCTTTAACCGTCTAAGGCGTTGTAATTGTTTTTAATTTCATCAAATTGTATTCTAGTAGAAATAGTGGACCATTATGTCCCGGCTTCAGAATAGGCTTTTGTAACATTCACCAGTTGACGTATCGATCCAGCCAAAGCCATAGCAACTCGACTCCCTGGTGACTGGATGACTCTTAGAAGCTGTGCACGAAGTACAGGCAAGGGCGGTAGATCAGCCAATCGTTCTATTTGCTGAGCACCATAAAACACGTTATTGACAAACCCTCCCTTGAGTCGAAAACTATCAATATTGCGCGCCAATTCGACGATCACCTTTGCCAGTGCGGGAACATCTTCCGATGCAAATCCGATTGCCGAGGTACCGGTGATGACTTCTTCTGGTACTGCTAACCCAGCGTCTTGGAGAGCTAATTGGATCAGCGTATTCTTCACGACATGAAACTCCCCGTCAAGCTCCCGTACTCTTCTTCTGAGCCCATCAAGCTCCTTCACCGGTATGCCGTAATACGAGGCGATGATCATTCCCCGGCTATCCTCTATCATCTTTCGGTAATGTTCCACCAATTCCATTTTTCGTTCTTTACTTATGGCCAAATCCTCTCACCTCCTCTCATATGAAAAAATCTTCGCTTCTTACCATATCCGAAGCGAAGACGGAATTTGATCCAAGGCAGGAAAAAGCACCTTGTTCGTCTCCACCTCGGCAGGTAATTAAGCCGTAAATTCACCTGTTGGCGCCTGCTGTCTTTGGCGGTTGAAGCGATTAATATTATACCAAGTAAAATCTCACTTTCTTGCCAGTATTGATATTCACATTGCTTGCGCTGCCATGGCATCTACTCGAATTCCTGGACCCATTGTGCTTGTCACTGTAACCTTACGGATATAGGTCCCTTTCGCTGCAGGGGGACGAGCCTTCTTAATCACTTCCATAAGGGCGGCCATATTGTCGTAAAGCTTATTTGTTTCAAAAGAAACTTTCCCGATTGGCACATGGACATTCGCCGTACGATCTGCTCGAAATTCTACGCGTCCAGCTTTGAGTTCATCAATTACGCGAGGGATATCATTCCCTGGTACTACTGTGCCTGCCTTTGGGTTGGGCATAAGACCTCGCGGACCTAGAATTTTGCCCAGGCGGCCAACTTTTCCCATCATCTCAGGTACGGCAACCGTCGCATCAAATTCATACCACCCACTTTTGATCTTCTCAATAATTTCATCATCCGCAATATAGTCAGCTCCAACCTCTTTGGCCAGACGGGCAGCATCTCCTTCAGCGAACACAAGCACACGAACCATTTTTCCCAATCCATGCGGCAAGAGCACCGTCTCGCGAACAAGTTGATCAGCATGCCGGGGATCAACACCCAAACGCACATGCACTTCCACGGTGCCATCGAATTTTGTCAAGGAGGTTTCCTTGGTCAATTGCAATGCCTCACGTGGCTCATAATTCTTATCTTGGTCGATTTTCAGTGCTGCTTCCAGATATTTCTTACTTCGCTTTGCCATGTTATCTCCTTGTGGTATTAATGGATCAGCTATACCCGATCCTCCCACGCTCTCCTATTCTTCTATTGTAATACCCATATTCCTTGCAGTTCCTTCGATTTGACGCATTGCACCTTCGATGTCAATTGCATTAAGGTCTTTCATCTTGATCTCGGCAATTTCACGGATCTGCTTTCGTGTAACACTTCCCACTTTAACCCGATTGGCTTCCGCCGAACCCTTCTCAACGCCTGCTGCTTTACGGAGAAGCACTGGGGTGGGAGGTGTTTTTAATGTAAACGCAAAGGATCCATCGGTATAGATGGATATCTCCGCTGGGATTATTTCTCCAACTTTTCCGGCAGTACGAGCATTGTATTCCTTGCAGAAAGCCATCAAATTAATGCCATGTGGCGCAAGCGCCGGTCCAATTGGAGGGGCTGGATTCGCCTTTCCTGCTTCAATCTGCAGACGTAATACCGTTTTTATTTTCTTGGCCACAAAATCTCTCCTTTATCGGTGCTTTTCCACCTTCTACTTCACTGATCCAAACCAGACATTGTATCCTGTGAGAAAGAACTTGTGAAGTCCTGCTGCGCTTTCGATGTGGAATTTTTTTGGCAATCGATGCATAAGCGAATAAGCTGCTATGCCTTATCAACCTGTAAAAAATCCAACTCCACTGGTGTTTCCCGACCAAAGAAGGAAACCATCACACGAACCTTGGCTCTCTCCATATTGATTTCATCGACTGTGCCTATGAAATCATTAAAAGGTCCATCGATAATGCGAACTTTCTGTCCAATTTTATAGGTCACCTTAACTCGGGGGGCCTCAGCTTCCATCCGCTTAATAATCGATGTAACTTCCTCAGGACGGAGTGGCGTTGGCTCATTGCCCATCCCGACAAATCCCGTCACTCCCGGTGTGTTACGCACAACATACCATGACTCCTCAGTCATGGTCATTTGTACCAGGATGTAACCCGGGAACACCCGACGCTCTACGGTGCGTCGTTTGCCTTCTTTGACTTCAATTTCCTCCTCAGTTGGGACAACAACATCGAAGATTTTGTCCTTCATCCCCATCGTTTCGATTCTCTGTTCGAGATTATGTCGGACCTTATTCTCATAACCTGAGTAGCAGTGCACCACATACCAGCGTCTACCATCATCAGATTCTTCTAAGGATTCTTCCCCAATCTCCATTCCGGATGCAGGCTGTTCGACATCTCCCCCAGCCTCATCGGTATCGATCGAAGTGTCTTCCTGACCACTTAATGAGAAAGCTTGACGGAATTTTTCCGCCTCCCAATCCTTGTTATGAGCAGCATCATTCGAAGCTGTTTCCCCTTCCAGCTCTTCTTCTTTATACTCAGACTCATCAGAATCTGTTTTTTCTGGCTGTTCCAGGTCCCATTCAGCCATGTTCAACCATCCAGACTAGCCCAAATTAATAAATAAGGCGAACAAACGAGAGAATAGGAAATCCATCAGCCCAAGGAATAAGCTGGTAATCCCAATCACGACCAATACGATGATGGTAAGACGTGTAGCTTCACTGCGAGTAGGCCAACTTACTTTACGAAGCTCGCCAGCTGTCTCCCGAAAGTAGCGCACAATTCCGATTTGCTTT
>CAYGXU010000166.1:0-2833 GCA_964353875.1 uncultured Anaerolineaceae bacterium
CGGTTGCTGTTGATAAGCCTGGCATAAGCGATGTGGATCAATTCTTCGGCGGAACCGAATGGCGCGAGATATATGAAGCTTATCGTCGTCACGAAGAGGGCTTTATCCATCGCCAGCTTATGGATCACTATAAGAGGAAATTATCCCAGCTTGGCTATCAAGAGACCTTCCGTGATGATGAAGTGGGTTTTGAGCCTCTCATGGCGAGTGAGAGAGGAGTTCCTCTCTATCGTTTACTATTTGCCAGTAAACATCCCCTTGGTATGGAGTTTTGGAAAGATATAGCTTCTAAAGATGCTCGTGGCCAAAAACGCCTGTTATGAATACAAAAATAGAACACTTGTGCTATACTGATGGGGTGAAATCTCTTGAGGGAGAAGCATTAATAAATGGCCGTGCGATCTGCAATAGAGTGGACTGAATCCACGTGGAATCCGATAACAGGCTGCGATAAGGTAAGCCCTGGCTGTAAGAATTGTTATGCGGAGAGAATGGCTCGCCGATTAAAAGCCATGGGGCAGCCGAATTATGCCAACGGTTTTCAACTTACCCTACACGAACATATGATAGACCTTCCTCTTCGTTGGAAGAAGCCTCAACTGATATTTGTTAATTCCATGAGCGATCTCTTTCATGAAGCGGTCCCGCTTGAATTCATATTAAAAACGATCCATGTCATGGAACGAGCATCATGGCATACATTTCAGGTTCTAACAAAGCGATCGGAGAAACTTCTAAATTATGATTCAAAGATTGATTGGCCCAACAATGTCTGGATGGGTGTAAGTGTTGAAAGCGAAGATTATTTGTATCGTGTTGAACATCTTAGAAGAACCCGCGCCTGTTCTAAATTTATTTCATTTGAGCCCTTGTTAGGCCCAATCCATGAACCTAATTTTGAGGGAATAGATTGGGTTATTGCAGGGGGTGAATCTGGACCCAAGGCACGTCCTCTAATGGAAGAATGGGTTGTTGAGATTAAGGATCATTGTATTTCAGCAAGGGTTCCTTTCTTCTTCAAACAATGGGGCGGAGTCCGTAAGAAGCTCAATGGTCGCACTCTACAGGGCCGGACCTGGGATCAATTGCCGGATATTTCAACAGTGGCTTCGTGATTTACTGGAATCTTGTTATATTGTTCTTGATGCGCCAAATATCCTCTTGCTGGAGTGGAACGGGGATGCTGCTGCGAACTAAGTGAGTTGAACATTTGACATCTTAGGAGTTCCGAATAGGTCTCTCTTCCTTATTGGTGTTGACCAAAGCGGAATCGGCATGAACCACTCATACGGTCGTTCCCGGATGAATCTCTCCAGCAAGGACAACGTGTGCTGCGCCCAGCGGATCGCATCCCGCTCTCGATCCCCTGAAGGAGCGGGACGATGTGCCAGCATGCCTTCTGCTCGATACCGTCCGTCCGATACTCTTTTGGAGAAGCCAACGATCATTCGGGCGTCCGTCTTCAGAGCAAGGCGGGCGTGCCCGATGGGCAGAAGACTCTCATGCCGGAAGAAAGACATCGCCGCGCCATGCTCGACAGGGACATCCGCCGCCATGACCACCACGCCGCCCGATTGCAACCGTTGCACTGCCTCCCGCAGGCCAGACATGGAAATGGGCGTGACGTGGATCCCGAATCTCTCGCGGAGCTCATTCATCACCTGTGAATTGCCTCCTGGATCGGCTTTGGTTAACGCCTGAATCTCGGAAAAATATCCTTTGAGTGCTAGCAAGAGCAAGTCGAAACTACAGGCGTGCGCGCCCACCATGACCAACCCGCGTTTCTCCTCCAGGCAGGTCTTAACTGTTTCCAGCAGGGGTGGGGCGAATTCACAAGCGGTGGAGACGCCGTCCGGTCCATGCTCGATAGCCCGGAAGAGGTCGATATAGCCCCGCACGAGGTTTTGGAAGAGCTTTTCAAGACCTTGATTCAGGCTGGGATGATCCACAGGGTATCCGAGAACCACAGCCAGATTGCAACGCAAAGCCCGCAGCATGGGTAGCTGACGCTGGTGGGCCATGATGGACGCCAAGTGGTCGCCCATCTCGTAAGCTCGTTGACGTGGCAAGGCCTTACACAAGACTCGCACTAGATTAGGCACCCAGGCACTGCTCATCAGATCCATGACATTCATCGATCACCTCGTCCTCTAAAGCAATTGCAGGCAGAGGCCCTATGACCGTTTTGCATAGAGGCGCAGCCTTTCACTAACTTCGTATTGTCCGCTGAGCAGGTGGAGGGCAATGGCAAGGGCATTGCCTGCGATCAGGATCATCACCAAGTAGATTGCAATCACCACTATCATCAGACCACCTCCGGCTGGCAAATAGGTCAGGTTGCATTCATTTTCTTGAAATGAGAATAGCAAGGCTCCGTTATCCACCCGTATGACATGGCGTTAATCGAGCATTTGTGGTGAGAAAGGTTTTCGTTACAAGGTTCGTATGGGAGGACTATTGTGAGGCAGCCCAGAGCGGGGAGAATAGCTCGGAGGGATTGTCCATCTCAAATGGGTATCTTTCCAGAGAGTATTGTCTCATTGGCTGATGAAGTTAACGAGAGGTACAAAGTTGAATTGCCAAGGATCGAGGACATCCAGCCGACTGAGGGACTGTTTGAAAGCTTGGATTTCGCCAGGGCAGAGCGCCTGTTCCTTTTGAGGATAGGTAAGTGCTATAAAAAAGCCATCAAATTTCATACCACTCTTCTGGCATAACGCCTCAAGCGTTCGTCCACCCTGTCGTGCTGGCGATGCAAATAGAGCATCACGATGAAGACGTACCAGGCGATGGTCACCAGAAGAAAGCAAGCGATGGTTACCCAAATCATGTC
>CAYGXU010000166.1:2933-5120 GCA_964353875.1 uncultured Anaerolineaceae bacterium
CTTCCAAGATCTGAATGGCATCGATAAAACTTTGTTCACCATTACCGGCTTCCGGTCTGTACACTCGCCAATCCACCAGGTCGCAGGAGGGCGCTCCAGGTTCAACCTTGGCGACATTGAAGTAGATGATGCCCTTCAACATCGGTGAGTTAGCCAGCTTGGCGAAGCTATCCTGCAGCCATGCCCCTCGGTTTCCCCCTTCCATTACGGTTCCGGTTTGGGTCAGGAAGATCGGTTTTCCGGCTGCCATGATCTGCATGCGCTCCAGGTAGGGCTGGATCGCCACTTCGTATGAGTCCCAACCCTGACCGCTGGGGACGCAGGCGCCGAAGTTGAAGGCGCTGAAGCCGATCACATCCACCACTGCATCAGCGGGATAATAAAGTTCGAACTCATGCCCGGGCTGGCTCCAACCATTGGGAGCGAAGACCCACAGAACAGCGCCCTGGGGGACGCCCTCTTCAGCGAAGATCTGTTGGATGCGCAGATAGGCTTTCTTGTAATTCTGCGGATCGAGGCCATAGGTCACCCAGGAGGCATTCATCTCCTGCAGGGGGGCGATGAGAGCTCGCTTGGCGCCACCTTGCGACCATTGGGCGAAGATGGCTGCCCAACGGCGGATAGCACTGTCGATCGTGCCATTGGCAACGTCGGCAGCGGATCGGGGGCTGAACTCGGTGGTCCCCACGGCCAGGTTGATGAAGGGCACCGCTCCCTGCTCCCAGGCCGCATCCAAATCATGGGGGATATTCCATTCAGGATTGGGGAACTCGATATCCATGAAGGTGCCAGCGATGGCTACCCCAGTGTCCAATCCGTTTTCCTCTAACCAGGCGTTGATCTGGCCGATCTCGGGGGAGGTCGTTTGAAGGGCGCCTGAAATATACATGCCTAATAAAACCTCAGGCTTTGCCTGATCGGGAGAAGCGAAGAAAGCCGCGAGCATGTCCTCCTGAGCCACCTCCGCAGCAGCGCTATCTGCGTCAGCCGTGTGGATGGCTGTGTTGACAACCGGGGGGACCAGGGTGGCCGAGAGCGCAATGATTACCGCGATAACGAAAGGCCATTTACCTTTTTTCTTCATCTGATCCGTCGGGTGGGCTGAGGCTTGCATGAAATTCCCTTCCTTTCTTTATATATGAATGTAGCTGTCGTTCATTACCTAGATTTGTCAGGGCTGTTGTGACTCGGAAACGTCATGTGACAGTTTTGTAACAGGGTATCAGAATATGGGTAGGAGGTCTTGACGAGGCGTCAACATACAACTGACAAAGAAATGAATTCACTGACATTATCTGAAAGTTTCTTCCTTGTTTTGTCCGGGTCGCCCGACATACTGAGATTTTCTGTTGTTTTGGCAATAAATTGCCGAAAGGCGATGCAGTGAAGACAATGGTCTTCCATGCAGCGGATGCGCGTATCTCCTTGCGAAGTAGATCCCGGAACACACCCCACCGATCCTATGGCCTGAGTCTCTATTGCCCTTAATGCCATCCCCGTATATAGTGCAGGTATGTTGGAAGTGTGGTTGTCAGGCCAGTTTAGAGTCCTCCTCGATGGTGACCCGATCGAGATTTCCTCACGCCCGGCGCAATCGCTCTTCGCCTACCTGATCCTTAGCCCTGGCATTGAGCATCGACGCGAGAAGCTGGCCGGGCTGCTCTGGCCGGATTCATCCGAAGCCAACGCTCGCAACAATCTACGTCAGGCGCTGTGGCGGATTCGGCAGGCGATCGAAGGTGGAGGGCATGAATACATCGTCGCGGACAATTTCACCATCGCCTTCATCCCGGGATCTGAATTCTGGTTGGATGCCGCCATTATCGAGAACGACCCTCAAGAGGATTACTCGACAGAGAGCCTGATCAAGGTAGTCTCATTATATGAAGGTGATCTACTGCCTGGCTTCTATGAGGATTGGGTGGTGCTGGCAAGGGAGCATCTTCAGGCAGCGTTCGAGCGCAAGATGCAACGACTTCTGGAACAACTGGTTAGGGAGAAACATTGGCGCCAGGTCTTGGAGTGGGGAGAGCGCTGGATTGTAAAAGGACAATCTCCCGAACTGGCGTATCGGGCGATGATGCTCGCCCATGCAGCTTTAGGGGACTCCTCCAGCGTTGCATCCGTTTACCAGCGTTGTGTGCAGGCGCTGCGAGAGGAACTTGGGGTCGATCCCTCCGAGGAGAC
>CAYGXU010000167.1:0-5032 GCA_964353875.1 uncultured Anaerolineaceae bacterium
TCATGATTATGCAGGCGCAAATGGGGGGATAAGAGGGGGGTTATAGGCGAATCGGTATGAAAGATGATATGGCTGAGCAGTTACAAATCGGTCATGATCAAAGGGGCACGGCATGACGTGCCCCTTTCGGTATCTAGCGCGATTACCCTTTCTTTAAGTCGGCCAACATACTATCTCAGAAGAATCGTTGCAGGCCAAAGAAGATGAGCATTAGAACAATAATGGGCAGGAAGGCTGCGCCGGTCGAGAGGTGTCAGTTGTTGCCATGTGGTCCAATGAGATTGGTGATCTGTAGCGTGGGCTAATGATTGGAGCGTTGAGGTGATTAATTGATTTCCCCGGGGTGTGCGGAGTGCGTATTACAACTTGCTCATTCCCTTGACGGAGGAGAATCTGAGAATTAGACTCTATATTAAGTAATTGAAAATCATTATCAATAAGCGAACTTGTTGTGAAATGGATGAGATTAATAAAACATTACGCAAGGGCGGCCACCGGGTAACCTTTCCCCGGCGAGCGGTGATGAGTGTGGTGCTGCAGGCCGAGCGCTGGCTTTCCCCTGAGGAAGTCTTCACCCGCGCCCAAGCCGATTGGCCTTCGCTCGGTCTGGTCACCGTCTATCGCACATTGGCTTTGCTTTCCGACCTGGGTTTCATCCGGCGCGTACATTTTAAAGGCGGGTGCCATGGGTATGCGCGCACTGAGCTTGTCCATGGCCACCATCTGGTCTGCCGGAACTGTAACCAGGCAGTTGAGGTGATTGGCACAGATGAGATCGTCCCCATGATCGAGCGTATTGCTGAAAGGACAGGTTATACGATCGAAGATCACTTGCTCGAATTTGTCGGTCTCTGCCCATCGTGTCAGGGCTGTGGAGATAGCAGAGCAGGTTGAAACCAAAAGGGTAATAATCCTTAATGAGTCTGGAATGGAGGGTGAAGGATGCATCAACGGTTCATGATTAAAACGAGAACGATGGCGCTCTTGATCGTGTCGGTCATCCTGGCTGCGTGCACGCCATCGACCTCAGGGGGCTTGCAGACCTCACGCGTTGAAGTGGCTTCATCTTTCCTCACCGCCCCGGGAGAATTATCCCCGGTACCATTGAGCGAGGGAAAGAAACTGAGCGTGATTGCGACGACCAGCATTCTTGCGGATGTTGTCCGTCAAGTGGGTGGTGAGGCTGTTGAGATCACCGCATTGATCCCCGTCGACACAGACCCGCATGCGTACGAGCCTGTCCCAGCAGATGTCCAACGAATGGCGCAGGCCCATGTCATCTTCATTAATGGATTGGGTTTGGAGGAGTTTATCGGGTATCTCTTCGAGAGCAACGATCGTCAGACACCCATCGTCTCTCTTTCCGAAGGGATCGAGCCATTCGAAGCGACGGAAGAACATATCGAAGCACAAGAGGAAGGCGGTACCGAACCTAAGGATCATGGGGGTGTGGATCCTCATGTCTGGTTCGATCCTATGAACGTCATCACCTGGATAAACAATGCAGAAATAGCCCTAACTTCACTCGATCCTAATAACGCTACCCGTTATCACGAGAACGCATTGTCTTACAAGGCTCAACTTGAAGAATTGGATTTGTGGATTGAAGACCAGGTTTCCCAAATTCCGGAGACGGCACGCCTGCTTGTCACGGATCACATGGTCCTCAGCTATTTTGCCCACCGGTATCATTTTGAGAATGTGGGAGCGCTCGTCCCCGGCTTTAGTTCTGCTGCGGAACCTTCTGCACAACAGTTGGCTCAACTCCAAGACGAGATCTCGAAATTAGGCGTGAAGGCGATCTTCGTGGGCGTTGCAGTCAATCCTAATTTAGCGGAGCGAGTCGCTGCGGATACCGGTATACGCATTGTTCGATTGTACACAGGTGCCCTCAGCGCAGCAGACGGGCCTGCCGGGAATTATCTGGAATTCATGCGCTACAATGTCCGCGCTATCGTAGATGGTCTTTCAGAATAGAGGTGAACATGGCGCAACTCCTCACTCGACCAGCGCAACACGTTGATCTGGCGCCCGCCATCCATGCAGAAAACGTATCTTTCTATTTTGAAAATGGGTACGCGCTGCGGGAGGTGGGTTTTGATCTTCAAGCGGGGGAGCACCTGGCGGTTGTCGGTCCCAATGGCGCCGGGAAGACCACCCTGTTTCGCATCATTGCGGGGATTCTAAAACCAAGCACAGGCGTGGTCGAAATATTCGGTCAGAATCCCAGTGGGCATGTGTGCGTCGCCTATGTGCCCCAAAGAAGCCAGGTGGATTGGAGTTTCCCGGTCAATGTCTCCGAAGTCGTGATGATGGGCCGTATTCGAAGACTGGGTTTCTTCAACTGGCCAAGGAAACGGGATTGGGAATTTATTCGAAGCGCCATGGCGCGCGTGGATCTATTGGATTACCAAGGACGGCAAATTGGCGAGCTGTCCGGAGGCCAACAGCAACGGGTCTTCCTGGCGCAGGCGTTGGCGCAGGAAGCGGAATTGATCTTGCTTGACGAACCACTTACAGGCCTTGATCTGCCCAGCCAAGAAGCGATTTACAGAATCCTGGAGGGCTTGAAACAAGAGGGGATCACGCTGGTCGTGGCCACTCATGATCTGGATCTGGCTGCGAAACGTTTCGATCGTGTGATGTTGCTCAACCGAAGCCTTGTTTCATATGGACAACCTGCGGAAGTTTTGGATGCCCCTCACTTGCTCGAGGCGTATGGGGCGCATGTCCATAAGGTGCAAGGCGAGGAGGGCGCGATTTTTCTCACGGACCCATGCCCGGATGAGGAGGAGGATTGCCGTTGAACGAGATCCTTGCCTGGTTGCTCGAACCTTTTCGCTACGCTTTCATGGTGCGCGCTTTATGGGCGGCTCTCATTGTTGGTGTGGTTTGTCCCGTTCTGGGGACCTATGTGGTTCTGCGAGGAATGGCATTTTTCGGAGATGCTTTGGCCCACATCATTCTTCCCGGAGTGGTAGTGGCTTTTCTATTGGGGTGGCCCCTGGGTCTGGGGGCGTTGATTGTGGGGGTCTTGGCGGCGTTGCTTATCGGTGCGATCAGTAAGCGGGCGGAGATTCGGGAAGATGCTGCCATCGGCGTTGTTTTTGCTGGTGCCTTCGCTTTGGGTATCGCCCTGCTCTCACAACAACGCAGTTATGCCGTAGATCTGAGCCATATCCTTTTTGGTAACCTGCTGGGCGTCTCGCAGGCGGATTTGTGGCTGTCAGGCGCGCTGGGTGGGTTAGTATTACTGACCATTTTCGCGTTCTATAAAGAATTTCTTGTCCTATCTTTTGATCCGATCCTGGCGGCAACTTTAAGACTTCCAGTAGATTTTCTGAAAAACCTGCTCCTTATTCTTCTGGCGGCGGTGATTGTTGTCTCGCTTCAGGCGGTTGGAGTGGCACTCGTCTTGGCGATGCTAATCACTCCCGCATCGACTGCCTACCTCCTTTCGCGACGCTTACCATCCATGATGGCTACAGCAGCCACGATCGGCTGTTTCTCCGCATTGATCGGTTTATACACGTCTTTCTACCTCAATCTTGCCTCAGGTCCATCGATCGTGCTCGTTGAGACAGCGATTTTTCTCTTGGTCTTTCTTTTTGAACCCCGGCGTGGGATTCTTTGGTCTCGAATGCGTTCGAATCGCTTCAACGGATAGCACTGATCTTGGCATCTTCCTCTGCTTCGTTATTAGGCCGAAGTTAATTTTTCTTGGGTATGACGCTCCCTTGAAAGATGTAAATCAACCCCAATTATTTCATCGTGTGGCGTTCTTTGGCTTTGTTCAAGATAAACTTCGTGACGAAGGATTCCAAAGCGGCTGCAATGGCAGATGGATCATCTCATTCTGTTATCTCAAGTGGATGATAAAGCATTATATTTTCACAGATATGGGAACCATGCTCCCTTCAGGAGAGATAAGCCTGATGTTCGAACTCCACGGAAAAGCCCACCACGATCTTTTAGCTCCTTTTTCCGGTAGGAATATCAGTTTTGTGCTAGACTGTAAGCCCTGAGACCTTTGAATACAAATTTCATGATGCCAATGAGAGAGAGTTACAAGAATGGGCAGGGTTGAGCGTAGGATAGGCAAATGGTTTCATTATCTTGGAGATGTCGACAGATGTACTCCGAATTGGGATGAGAGTGGGTTAGGCTGTACGATGCAATTGAACTACGATGACGCCCCTTGCGGATGGTGGTCAAAGCATGACGTTTCCTGATGAACTGAGGAGAGCCGCAGCTCACCTTCAAACCGGTCAAAAAGGCCTGGCTTTAAAAGTCCTTTCGGAATACCTCAAATCTCACCCCGATTCAGATTTGGGATGGCTCATGCTGAGCTATGCCATCTCCGACCCGAAACAACAACGAGCGAGTGTTGTGCGTGCCTTGAGATTTAACCCGGGTAACACTCGTGCCCGCGCTCGCCTGCAAGAACTCACCGAACGTGCTTCTGCTGTGCCTCCTCAAAAGCTGCTGACCGAACGAGAAGCCCGACCTGCTTTGACCGGCAGAGCGATAGGGGAGACACCTTCTCCGATACCTACAACTTCGAGATCCACTCTTGATAGACGAGAGATCAAGCCGAAGCCTGATTTGGATACGCCTCCTAAACGGGAATCTTCCGTCATTGACGCAAGATCGCCTGCCGAGCGTATACCGTCGGCACCGGTTGAAGCAGGAAAGAGCAGGCGACCACGGTGGTGGATCTTTGCGCTCATCGGAATTTTTGCCTGTGGAATTATTGGGATTTCCGCGATCGTACTTGTCAACATGCTACCAGGTATAGATGGGGATAGTGCAGGTGCTGTAGATTCGACAGCGACGGTAGAAATTTCTGTTACCCAAACGACCGACATCGGACAACGCTTGCCACCCACTTGGACCCCCACGCCCGCACCGAGTGCCACCTACACCCCAGAACCTTCGCCAACGCCACAATCGACTGCGACAGCAACCATCCCTCCGCCCAATCCCACTGCGATTGCGGAAATGAATTTCATCCAAGAACATGTGGCTGATT
>CAYGXU010000168.1:0-5026 GCA_964353875.1 uncultured Anaerolineaceae bacterium
AACATCACCATGTGGCCAGCATTTTCAACTAAGACCAAAGATGAATTCGGGATTTTCTGCACCAGGTGCTGGCTATATTTAGGCGGCGTTAATTTATCCTCCCCACCACATACCACCAGGACGGGCACAGTGATTTCAGCAAGGCGCTCCATCATGTCAAAATGATCACATGCCATGAAATCCGCATGGATCGATTCCGGCCGGGCGTCCGCATAGCGAGCCTTGCCCAAATCGAGGAGACGTTGGTCTGCATGTTCACTGAACGCCCACTGGGTGATCAAATCCACCGCCTGAGGGTAGCGCTCGGCATCGGCTGTGAGTTCCAGAATCTGCGGACGCACCCGCAGCCTGCCGCCGGTCCCTACCAGTACAAGACCCGCAACTCGTTCCGGCATCTCCAGGGCCATTGTCTGTGCGATCGCTCCGCCCATGGAATGCCCCACCGGGATTACCTTCTTTATATCGAGGGCATCCATCCAGGCCCTCAAGCAGCGAGCGTATTCTTCAATGCTATCCGAAGCCTTGCCTTTTGATTGGCCGTGTCCGGGCAGGTCAACGGCGTAAACCGTTACCGCTTTCATTCGGCGGATCTCGGGTGGCCAATGAAGGTGTGTCCCCCCCGCGCCATGGATCAATAACAACGGTGGCAGAAGTTTCGCCGAAGCTCCACCATCGGAGTGTGTGTAAAATAGATCGGCTTTAACCGGCACTGGTTTATTCCTGTTCTTCCAACCAACGTTCAGCCATAATTGCGGCGGCACAGCCTTGACCAACCGAGGTTGCTATTTGACGATAGAGAGGGTCCTGGATCTCGCCGGCTGCAAAAACACCTGGAACACTGGTCATCATACGTTCATCCGTCACGATATATCCCCGAGCGTCCATCTTTACTTGATCGGTGAAGAGATCAGAATTAGGATAATGGCCGATGAAGATGAAAACGCCATCGGTCGCCAGTTCCGTCTCCTCATTGGTCTTCACATTACGGGTGTGGACCGCCCTGACTTTCTCCTCACCCAGGATCTCCTCAACGACACTATCCCAGATAAAGCTGATCTTCTCATTGGCGAAGGCGCGTCGCTTCAAAGCCTCGCCGGCACGAAGCTCGTCGCGCCGATGGATAACTCGCACCTGATTGGCAAAGCGCGTCAGGAAGAGACCCTCTTCCATGGCGCTATCCCCTCCGCCCACAACGACGACATCCTTGCCTCGGAAAAAGAAGCCATCACAGGTAGCGCAAAAGGAAACGCCACGTCCAATTAACTTCTCCTCGCCTGGCACTCCCAATCGGGTGGGAGATGCTCCCGAACAAATGATAACCGCCTTGCACTCAAAGGTCTCCCCGTAGGTTTTAATGATGAACGGCGGGCTGTTTCGCAAATCGACTTCAGTCACTTCATCGATTAACACTCGCGCACCGAAGCGCTCAGTTTGTTTCTGCATTAAGTCGACCAACTCGGGTCCCGTTGTCCCCTCTGGGAACCCGGGGTAATTCTCTACCTCACTGGTGATGGCGATCTGCCCACCCAGTTGGCTTCCAGAGATGACGAGGGGATTCAAGTTCGCACGCGCAGTATAGAGCGCTGCCGTCAAACCTGCCGGGCCCGAACCGATGATGATTACCCTCTCTTTTTGCATGAATGCATCACCTCTTCGATTTTATAATTTTAATGTTTGGAGGTATTTCTCTTAGACTTGATTAAATCTGCAACGGTATGTCGCAACCACCAGACAGGCGCCCTTGTGGCAACCCGACCTTTCGCATCCATCAAAGGGCGTCGACAAGGATCATTCGGATCACCAAGACGACAGGTGAGCAATTCCGAACCATCCTTCAAACACCGACCTGTGGAATTGTAGGCCTGCAAACACCGCGGGCAGAGGTAAATCTGCTCAGCCTCCCCTGCACTCATCGCTTCCCTCCTCAAAAATTCGTGAAGAAATACCATTCGACCGTTAAGGTCTTTTTATAATCAAAGGTTATTTCACAGTTAGTCCTCCCGCTCGACGGAGTTTCTCCGCGCCATGTTCCGTCAACGGGACAACCACCGTAATACGAGTCCCCGCTCCCTCTGCAGATTCCAAAACGAAATGCCCATTCACGAGCTCCGCCCGTTCGCGCATGTTCACCATTCCCAGGCTCCCCCTTTGGGCATAATTAGTGTCAACGGCGCCCACATTGAACCCAACGCCATCATCCTCAATTTCAAGGAAAAATAATTCCTCCTCATTCCTTAAACGGACCCAAATATGCTCTGCTTGAGCATGTTTGGCTGCGTTTGTAACCGCTTCCTCAACGATGTAGAACACTACGCCCTGCTTTCCCATTTCCAGACCTTCTACCACCCCGGTTTCCGCTTCAACAATGACATTCTGGCTGTGAGTTTCTCGCATTTTCTCGGCAAACTGCCTCAATGCCACGACCAAACCCTGCGATTCTAGGATGAGGGGGCGTAAAGTGAAGAGCATATGACGGATCTCTTTGGTCGTCCTTCGAGCAAGATCCTCTACTTTGAATAACTCCTGAGAGGCAGCCTTCTGATCCTTTTCTAACAATCGACGTGCAAAATTGATCCTCATTGCTAACGCTGCCACAGATTGAGTAGGTCCATCATGCAGGTCCCTTGCCAGTCGGTTGCGCGCCTCCTCTTCAATTTGCATGATGCGTTCCTTCTCCTGTTCCAGTTCACGATAAAGACGGGCATTTTGTAAGGCGACCATGGCTTGTTGTGCGACCGCCTCCAACATCTCCACACGTTCCGAGTCAAAATAATCCAATTCCGAAGAACCAAAGAGGAGGATCCCGTATGTATCCAATCCCGCCCTGAGGGGGATGCAAAGTAGGTGACGGCAAGGACGAAAGCCCACCAGCCGACTAATTTCCGGATCACGAACAGGATTCCGTCCAATGCAGGGATCGCCTGTGGAACAAGCCTCCCCGATCAAGCCTTCTTCGCCCGGGAGTGTCACGCGCCAATCCGCATGGGTCAGCCGTCTTCCCGAAACTAATCGTAACTGGTCTCCATCATACATCAGCAACCCGCCTACCAGTTGATCCCGTTCCGGTTGCGAATCGGAAAGCGCATTGGCGCTGATCTCAAGCGACATACCAAGCACTCGCTCGTAGTTTAAAGTCGCATTCAATTCTGCAACCATGGGAAATAGAGCTCGGAAACGCTGGCGCTGTTGCTCTGAATCTACTGGAGAGAAATCAGAGAGTGGTTTGTCTTTGGACACCATCCAGCGTATCTGTTGCGCAATTTGTCCAATGGCACTGGCCGCCAGCATGATCACTCCCACATACATTCCCAGGGGGACCAACATCCAAAAACCGACCCCAGAAAGCAGCAGACCCACTAGAGCAGATGCCACAACTCCCAATGTGGCAATCCCTACTGAACCGATCAGTCCGAAAGAGAGACCTGCATCCAAAACACCCACGAGCAAAGAGGACCATAATGGGCTGGAGAAAAGACCGGAAATCGAAATTAAAACCAGGGCGAAAACTATATCAATGGCCGCTCCCCCCCAACGCATTGGACTTGAATGCCAACCTTGGGCTCGAGCGAGCGGCATAGCAACGGAAAAACCAAACCAGAGCACGATCACGATTGCGACGCCCAGTGATAACCGATTCCGTGATCCTGCGACAAACAATAATGACACCAACCACATGACGCGTATGCTGGTGGTAAGCCAATCTAACCCGCTCAGGGAGGGCCAATGGATCTTTCGCTCCATAAGTTCAATCATAACCGCTTCAACCCGGTTTGCAATAGAATCACATGGAGAAAGTCTGAAAGACCTTCCATCAATCTATGATGCTCAACTAGCGGAATGTTGGATAAAGGGCATAGATTGCATCCATCATCGCGGAACCTGGCGTTTGAAGCCACAAGGTCTCACGCCCTGAATGAAAAAGACAACTCATTTGATCGCCCGCCTGCCAACATTCGCCGCCTGCATGGTCCGCTCTAGCACCCTGATATCGCCCTTGTAGATACCCACGCATTGCTGTTAAGAACTCCTCAGTATCTAGATCCTCATCCCAAATCCAATGCGCCAATAATACCGCCTCGTACGTTTCTTCATTAAGGAACACTAAATAATGATCCCCTCCCCATCCGCGCGCGGCGGCCAGAGCCATGCTATCTTCCACCTGAGCTTCTACATCGTACGCATACGCCAGGACCAGGTAGGTCATCCACTCGCCTAAGGTATCGTCTGCTATTTTTCGCCAGCTCGAACCCAATATATCCCCAAGAGCAGGATCTAACATTACAAGTGGGCTTTCCCGATTGAGATACTTCTCTGGATGGAGAATCTGCTCCGTACTCTCCGGCGGTTGGCGGTAGGCCTCATTTACGCTGGACCATGCGCCTTGTTCGTAAAGGTACTTCACAAATTCCGGCCCTCTCACATAGGGTAATTCCACATCCTTGGAGGCAAATGGCGGAGGGGATTCCTCGGGGAGGATCTGCTGCGGCGGACGGTAACGAAGGATGTCACGATAGTCTTCTGGACTGGCGTACTGCTCCAACCATTGATTCATCAAGAGGACAGCATCGCCCTCGATGAGGGCTTGAATGGCCTTACACCGATCCTGGTTCCCCTCACAACGCGGATATATTGAAAAACTTTGCAAATCGAAATGCTGATCCACAAGCGCATGATCGTATTCATGTGAGTAGATAAAATGCTCGATGCCAGAGAAGCGAAGGCCGACCACAAATACCTGCTTGGTATCCGGGAAATAAAAACCACCCAAACTGTCGGTGAAGCTGTTGAGAATATTGGTTAACAAATCATAATTCGGTCGGATCAAGCCCAGCGCTTCCATAATAATGGCGTCATCATTGAGGCTCTCGATAGAACCTTCTTGAGAAAAATAATAGCGCTCCAGGATCGGACGGATATCCGCCTTTGAGATTAAATAATGCTCGACTTCGCCTTGAATGGCAAGACCGCGTAAATCAGCCACATGTTCTTGGATGAAATTCATTTCCGCAATCGCAGTGGGATTGGG
>CAYGXU010000169.1:0-5014 GCA_964353875.1 uncultured Anaerolineaceae bacterium
AACGCCTTACATAATGTAGCGCATGGGAGTTAACCCAAGATCAAGGCGGATTTAAAGGTTGTTAACAATTCAAGGTTATAGAAATCAAGGGACAAGAAAAGGTAAAGGGACGGATCGAGGAATGGAGGTCGATCCCTTGGCCGGGAGTCGCCCTTTCATAAGAAGGCGGAAATCTTGACGATCCCTGGCTGGGTTGGGATAAAGCCATCCTTTGGTTTTCATCATGGGTGCCCCAAATCCGTCGATTGTCATTTCAATGTCTAACCCTTATCTCCAGCGTTCGTCTATAATGTACGCATGTCAAAGATCCTTGTCGTTGAAGATGATACGACCGTACGAGAGACCTTGGTCTTGAATTTACAGGCGGAGGGTTATGATGTCCGCTCGGCCATGGATGGCGAGGCCGGCTTGGCCCTCGCGCGTGAGACAAAGCCCGATCTGATCGTGCTCGATATCATGTTGCCCAAATTGGATGGGCTGACTGTATGCCGGATTCTACGCCGCCAGTCTCAAGTGCCGATCATCATGCTCACCGCGCGCGGGCTGGAAACAGATAAGATCGTTGGTCTCGAAAGCGGGGCCGATGACTACATCGTCAAACCCTTCTCCCTGGGCGAATTTTTGGCGCGAGTGCGAGCGGCGCTGAGGCGAGGCCAATCCGAGATCGCCAAGAGCGAGTTGGTCTCGGGCGACTTGCGCGTGGATCTGCTCTCTCGGCGAGTTCATCTGGGTGAGAAAGAGCTTTTACTCGCACCGCGTGAATTTGATCTGTTGGCAGTTTTTATGCGCCATTCCGGTGCTGTTCTCACGCGTGACATGCTCCTGGCGCGGGTCTGGGGGAATGACTATCTTGGCGACACGCGCACCGTCGATGTCCACATCCGTTGGCTGAGGCAGAAAATCGAAAAAGACCCTTCCAATCCCGAATATATCGTCACAGTCCGAGGTGTGGGCTATCGTTTTGAGGGGTGAAGCATGAGCATCTGGTATGCGGTAGCGCTTGGCGCGATAGCGATGGTCTTCTTACTCCTGTGGAGGCGGGAGGTCGCCTGGCGCATGCGCTATATGTTGCAGGCACGACGACGCCAACGTGAGGCAGAAAACCAACTGAAGCAAAGCATGGCGAAAGTGGAGCGAATCGAGCAGGCCTCCGATGTGACGAGTGATTTGTTGCTTGTGGTCGATGGCGAATTCCGTCTGCTGCATGCCAATCTTGCTGCTCGAGAGGCCTTTGGGGAACTCACAGAGGAACGCTCCTTAATCGCCTATACGGGCAATTTGGAGTTGGAGAATATGGCGATGGAGGCTTTGAACCTGAGGGGGGAAGAGCGGCTGGAGCGCGTGATTCGCATCGATGATCGGCCCTACCGCACTCTGGTGGTCGCCTTGCCGCAAGGGGTCGGGATTGCCCTCACGAATGTCGCTGAATTGCAGCGCCTGAGCCGAGCGCGTCAGGATATGATCACCAACCTCTCCCACGAGCTACGCACACCGTTAACCTCCTTGAAGTTATTGGCGGAAACCCTTCAAAGTCCTGCGGGTCAGAATCCTGAGGTGGAACGCCAGTTGCTTGGCAAAATGGTATCCGAGGTTGATCAGTTACATCAAATGTCGGAGGAATTGCTTGAGCTTTCTGCCATTGAATCAGGCAAGCAGGCGATGCGTCTCGTGCCGGTTGCTTTACATAAGATTATCGACGGTCCTTTCAAGCGATTGCAGAACCAGGCTGAACGACGCTCTGTGAGCATCCAAGTAACGATTGATCCGCAGCTCCGTGTCCTGGCTGATCCTGAGCAGGCCGCTCGTGCGGTGCAGAACGTCTTGCATAATGCCCTTAAATTCACTCCACAGGGGGGCGAGGTAGTGATCACAGCTGAGTTAGCAGAAGAGCAGGGACAAGTGGTGCTGGCCATCGCCGACAGCGGGCCGGGGATCCCGGCGGAGGAGTTGGAGCGCGTTTTCGAACGTTTCTATCGCAGCAATTGGGCATGGGGGACGCCGGGCACGGGGCTGGGCCTGGCGATTGCCCGCCATATCATGCGGGCGCATGGCGGGCGGATTTGGGCAGATAATCGCCCATTGCCGAAGCGAGGGGCAGTTTTTTATTTGGCTTTCTCATCAGTGTGAAGCTCCTCAGACTACGGAGGCTCCCTTCTGCCTCAGGGACATCGGCTGAATCGGATGAAATCCCTTGATTTTGCAGGGATGTCGGTTAAAATCCTTGAAGCAAACTAAATAGTTTCGTCCTCTAGGTGCCCAATCCCCCGGATGGGAGGGCGTAAAGGCGAAGCCGGTGACAATCACGTGCTGCCTTACGGCTGCACAGGTTGAAGTCCGGCGCTGTCCCGCAACTGTAATCCGTATCAGCGGAAAGCCAGGACGACCGCCTAGGACGATCTTGATACCACCTTCGCGGAAAGGGGTGAGAGTGAGACCTAACCCCTGTCGCGTCGACAGGGGTTTTTGATTAAACGAAGACATTTCGCTGCATGACAATCAGATACCTCTAGAACAGGGAGTAAAATGAAACAATTTTTCAGGGTAACAACTACATTAGTAACTTGGTTGCTCTTGAGCGCCATTTTTGTTGCCTGTGGACAGACAGCGACGCCGAAAGTTGAACCCACATTCACTCCGCCGCCACCCACGACCGAGATAACCACTCCGCAGCCGACGGAGCAGCCTACTGTTGAGTCGACATCGGAGTGGGTAATTCTCATGGATGGCCTCGGTAATGAGCTCATTTTCACCCAACCCTTTCAGCGAATCGTCTCTCTGGCTCCTTCGAATGTGGAGATCTTATTTGCTGTGGGCGCAGGCGCCCAGGTGGTGGGTCGAGATGAGTTTTCGGATTACCCACCTGAGGCGATGGGAGTTGCCAGCATCGGCAGCACCTATGGGACTCTCAACACGGAGGTGATTATAGCTCTCGAGCCTGACCTGGTACTGGCGGCCGGGACCACCCCTCCGGAGCAGATTCAGATGTTGCAGGATCTAGGGATCACGGCCTTCCTGCTCCCCAATCCATTGGACTTCGAGGGGCTTTATGAGAACTTAAAGACTGTGGGAATGCTTGCTGGTCATGAACAGCAAGCGTTGGCATTAGCAGATACATTGAAGACGCGTGTCGATGGCGTGATCGAGGGGGTGGCTGAAGCGGACCTCGTGAGAGTGTATTATGAAGTTGATGGAGAAGTGGATCCGAACAATCCGTGGACCACCGGATCAGGGACTTTCCAGGAGCTATTGATCTCAACCGCAGGAGGCGTTAATATCGCTTCGGATCTGGTTGGATGGCAACAGATCAGCCTGGAGGAGTTGATCGTCCGCAATCCGCAGGTGATGATCTACGAAGCTGGCCCATGGGTCACGACCACTTTGGAGACTGTGCTCGCCCGGCCTGGGTGGAATGCGATCCCCTCGGTCACCAATGGGCAAATCTATCCCATTGATTCCAGTTGGACCGGCCGTCCTGGACCGCGTTTGGTGGATGCATTAGAAGCCATCGCTAAGATTCTCCACCCTGAGTTGTTTGAATAATGGAAGAGACCGGTCTGCCAATGTCGAAGGAAAGTCTGTTGCGCTCTTTTCGCAGGGCAAGAGCCAATGCCCTTGCCCCCTGGCTATGGACCATTGGAGCGCTGGTGGTCATGTTTCTCTTAAGCGCTGCCGTCGGGCCAGTTCCCATCTCTCCGGGCGTTATCCTGAAAATCCTTCTACGACGCTTTCTCACGTTGCCCATGGAGGTCGATTGGCCAGCGACTTTCGATACCATCCTGTATCAAATTCGTCTGCCCAATACCATCTTGATCGCACTAACGGGGATGGCTTTGGGCGGCAGCGGCGCCGCCTACCAGGGGCTATTCCGCAATCCTCTCGCAGACCCCTATATCATTGGCGTGGCCGCTGGTGCCGGTTTAGGGGCGGTGCTGGCGATGTCCATTCATTGGCCGGATACATTAATGAGCATGATCGCCATTCCCGCAGCCGGTTTTATTGGAGCGATATTGACGGTTGGGCTGGTGTATTCTCTCGCTCGAGTCGGGCGTACGACACCTGTCACAACTTTGATCCTGGCAGGTGTGGCTGTGAGCGCCTTCGCCTCAGCCATCACCAGCATGTTGATGTTCATCAGCACCGACCAGCTGCATCGAGCGGTGGCTTGGCTTTTGGGCGGTTTTTCAATAGGTGGTTGGAATCCCGTCCTGGTGATGTTGCCTTATTCATTTGTGGGTTTAGGGTTTTTGATTACCCTGGGGCGACCGTTGAACGTGCTGCAATTCGGGGACGAGCAAGCCTTGCAATTGGGCCTGCCTGTCGAGCGTTACAAGATTCTGATCGTGGTTGTCTCTTCACTGGCGGCGGCCACCGCGGTTTCATTCTCGGGGATCATCGGCTTTGTTGGCCTGGTGGTTCCGCATTTGGTGCGTTTGCTGTGGGGATCTGACTACCGACGCTTGATCCCCTTGGCCGTGATCACTGGCGGGGCGGTGTTGTTGGGTGCGGATGTCATTGCCAGGACGATCTTGGCGCCGAGCGAACTGCCGGTAGGGATCGTCACAGCCGTGTTCGGCGCGCCCTTCTTCCTTTGGCTTTTGCGCAGGGCGAAGCATATGAGTTATTGGTGATCGTTATGTTACGCTTAGATCAAGTTACCGTCGGCTATGGAACGAAGCCGGTTCTACACCAGGTCACAATCCAACTCCCACCTGGAGAGGTGCTCGGCATAGTCGGACCGAATGGGGTGGGAAAGTCAACCTTGATCAAGGTTGCCAGTGGTGTACTTCCACCTTTTCAGGGACGGATATGGGTGGGTGAGACCGACCTCAGCCATCTTCCTCCTCCGGAACGCGCTCGCCTGATCGCTGTAGTCCCCCAGGCGACACAACTTCCGGCGGCCTTTCAGGCCTTGCACATTGTGATGCTTGGACGAACCCCCTATCTGGGATGGCTAGGACGTGAGGGTGAGACGGATCATCGTATTGTCGCCGAGGTGATGGAGAAGACAGGCACG
>CAYGXU010000170.1:0-4955 GCA_964353875.1 uncultured Anaerolineaceae bacterium
GCTCAATCCAACTCGCGTTCTCTCAAAATGGCCTCAACCACCGTTTCAAGATCCAGTGCTCTTCCCCGCTCCTCAGCAGCTTGAAATTCATCCTCTGGCAATTGTGTTCGCAGCCTAACAAGTTCACGCTGGGCAATGTCTTTATAAAGAGCTGGCGTTATCGGATGATTCAATGCAAAGGTCAAGAGTTCGACCGCCGACGCCCCCTTACCTTGAATAGCCCTAAGGAAGCCAAACCCGATAAGGGCATAGATCATTGTCGGAAAGATTTTATGCTCTTTTGAGCGCCTCAAGCCATTGCGGAAATACCTCTCCGCTTCGCGGTACTGTCCTAAGCCTATTTCGGCAAAACCGATCCGGCAATAGGAGGTAGCTATCCCCCAACGATGGTTAATAGAATTGAAGTGCTCCAACCCGGCTTGAGCACATTGCCTGGCCTCTTCGTAATCCCCCATGCCCCATGCGCTCACGCTCATCCGGCTGAGGGCATACCCTTGTCCGGCCAGATCTCCAAATTCGATGAAAACTTGTTGAGCTTCCTGGTGATATTGCTTCGCCTGGGCATAGTCCTGCCGGGCATCCGCCCAGGTCCCTAATTTGCTCGTGGTGTAGGCTACCCCGATAAGGTGTTCTATCTGCTTGCTAATCTGATAGGCCTGCTCATACCATTCCCCGGCCTGATCATAGTCTCCCAATTCGAAATATGCCCACCCCAACCATGCAAGGACAGAACCGATCAGATACTTATCTTGACTATCCTTGACAAGCTCTGCTGCTTCTTTGAGAAGTTTTACACCCTCTGCGTACAAACCCCCATAGCTTGCATATACCCCCTGGTTGAAGAGACACATCGCATGTTCAGGATCCAGATTGCGGTCTAGAACTTCGGGGAGAAACTGTTTATTGACTTGCTCATTTGATTTGTCGTCAAGCTGACTGCTAAAAAAGGTCTGATGGATCAATCCACTTAGATACACACTTCTCCTGGGGGAATCCGGTTCAATCCCAACCCCAAGGCTCTGGAGGTGTTGGATGACATTTTTGAATGCATCCGCGCCCTCATACCAGCCTCGAATCCGGTAAAAGAAGGATAGATTGAGGAGAGCCTTTCGCACCTCCGCCTCATCCCAATGGAGCACAGCCCAATCAATAGCAGATCGTAAATTTCCCAAATCAGCTTGAAGCTCATCCCGCACAGGTTGCATCCCGGCTTTTCCCACCATGTTTGCCCGTTCTTCCAGGAAGCGGATGTAGAATCGGCTGTGACGTTCTTGAATCGCCTCTTGCTCCTGAGATATTGCAGATATCTTCTCTTCTGCAAACTGGCGCAGTAGCTCATGGATTTCATATCGACCTTGTTCAGTACGACGCAGGAGGGACTTGTTTACAAAATCTGAAAGGTGCAGAAGGTCAACATTCGCTACTGCCATAGCCGCTTCTCGTGTAAAACCACCTCTAAAAAGGGACAGACTCCTGAATCCCACTTGTTGCACTTCCGTGAGCAAGCCCCAAGAATGGGCGAATACGGCTCGCAAACTGCGATGCGCCTCCGGCACTCCCCGCATGGAAGTGGCAAGGATATCGACGTTTTTCTCAATTTCCCTGGCGATCTCTTCACATGAAAGTATTGAGACCCAGGCAGCAGCCAACTCGATTCCCAGCGGCATCCCTTCCACCTGCTGACAGACCTGGACGACGTAAGAAGTCTCTTTCTCGGTAAGATAAAAATCAGGCTTCACCTGCACAGCCCGTTCCTCAAAGAGTTTTAGTGCGCTGTACGCTTCGACGCCACGTCCATCACCATTCGTAGGGAAACTCATCCCACCAATATCGCAGATCCATTCCTCCCGCAAGTTCAACCGCTCACGCGATGTCACCAGGAGTTTCAACTCGGGCGCATGCTCCAACATCTCCGTCAGAAGATCGGCTCCTGCTACCAAATGCTCAAAATTGTCCATAACCATCAACATCGACCGCCCTCCTAAGTAGTCAAGCAATTGACTCTTCGGATCCAAATCGCTGGAGTGCGCATCAATAGTAAACTGGAGGGCACTGGCTACAGAGGAGATAAGAAATTCGGGCGATGTCACCGGAGCGAGCTCAACCAGCCAGACGCCGTGTTTATAGTCCTCAACCAAATCAGCGGCGATTTGCATCGAAAGGCGCGTCTTACCAGCGCCGCCCGGTCCAGTAAGTGTGACCAACCGGCTTTTGCCCAGGAGTTGTTTAACCTTCTCCATCTCCTCCTGGCGGCCGACAAAGCTGGTAAGCTGCATGGGGAGGTTGTTGGGCAGGGCATTGAGGGACTTGAGTGGAGGAAAATCCGCCGGCAAACCCGCAATAACCAACTGATAGAGGTGGATAGGGCGACGTAAATCCTTGAGGCGATGCTCACCCAGATCCCGCAAGCGCATACCATCCGGCAAATCGCGCTCGATCAATGCATAGGTCGATTGGGATAGCAGGACCTGTCCACCATGGCCAGCGGAGCTGATTCGGGCAGCCCGGTTCACGTCCATGCCCACATAGCCTTCATCCCCCACCCAGGGTTCTCCCGTGTGCAGACCCATGCGGACGCGCACCTGGGCTCCCTCCGGCCAATCATGCCCAGCCAATGCCCTCTGTATCTCCACCACCGCTTTTACCGCATCCATAGCACGCGAGAAAGAAACAAAGAAGGCATCCCCCTGAGTATCCACCTCGCGACCCCCCCACTTATCGAAGATCGCTCGCAGCATGTCGCGCTGACCCGACAGCAGCTTTGTGTATTGATCCCGAAGCTGCTTCAGCAGCTCTGTCGACCCCTCGATATCGGTGAAGAGGAAGGTGACGGTGCCCTGGGGGAGGTCGGAAAATGGGAGATACGATGACATAGGCATAATCCCTTAGTTCAGTACCTTTGATCCCTAATGCGGTTCGAGGATGACATCCTTACCATGAAGCCACGTGAAGGAGGAGATGGGAAATCTCTTCACCCATGGTTTTACCAAAATGTGATTTGGAATATAACTGAGTGGAACGATGATTGCCTCTTCCATTAACATTCTATCTGCTTGCCTGTATAACCTCATTCTCTCACCTTGATCCGAGGTATAACGGGCTGTCTCTATCATTTTCCTGTAAACATCGCTCTGCCATGATGTTTCTAGTGGCATGATACCCGTCCTCAGGAAGTTATCCGGATCGGGATAATCGGCTTGCCAATGAGCAGCAAAGACCTGTGCTGGCTCCCGGGTTATCCTGTCGAGATATTCCCCGAATTCCATAACTTCCCATGGAATCTTTATTCCCAGTATATCTTCCCATCCCGATCGCAAAAACGCCACATAGGGCGCTATGTCATAAGAAGTCAATGCCTCAACTGGAGGGAAGCCGCGCCCCCGGGGATAGCCCGCTTCAGCCAGAAGCCTTTGAGCTTGCTCTGGGTCATAAGGCAACCCAATCCCTTCCGAATGCCCTGGGATATTCGGCGATACATAACCGCCTGTGGCAGGAAAAACAATGCCTTTGAGAGCAACATTATTCAATGTTTCTTTGTCGATGGACTTGGCCAAGGCTTGCCGCACTCGGATGTCATCGAAGGGAGGCTGCCTCAGATCGAAGCCTAAGTAGCACGTATCTGCACCTGGGTATGACACATATTCTCCGGCTCGCCGCTGTCGTACACGGTCCAATTCTTGCGGTGCTAATCCCCACAGCCGCAGGATGTCGAGTTGATCCGATTCATACAATTGCACCGTGGAAGACATATCCTCAACCAGGCATAATTCAATATGCTGCACGTTTCCCTTATAGAGACCATGATAACGAGGGTTTCTCACAAGTATGAGATGATCGTCAGGGATGAACTCCTGCAGGTGGAAAGGTCCGTTGGTGACGATATTCTCGACTTCTGTCCATGCCTCACCCTGGGTCTCCACGATGTGCTTGGGGATGGGATACAGAATAGCCAGGAGATGCATGAAGTACCCTGTTGGTTTTTCCAGCTCCACCTCCAGCGTGACTGCGTCGATGGCTCTGACACCAACCTCAGAGGGATCCATCAAGCGACCCTGATGATAAGCCATTGCCCCCTTGATATCGTACAAGAAAGACGCAATCTGTGAACCAAAGGATGGTTCAAGGATTCTTTTCCAGGCATATTCGAAGTCCCCCGCTGTCACTTGCTTTCCATCGCTCCAGGTTACATCCTCTCGCAAATGAAAGATATACCTGCGCCCACCATTCAGAACATCCCAAGTTTGAGCAATGTCGGGCAAAATATCCATCCCGGGTGTGAACTCGACCAATCCGCTAAAAAGGTTATGGATGACATTGTAGGATGCCACATCATACGCTCTTGTTGAGTCCAGTGTCATCGGGTTGTAATTGCTCACCCTCAAAGGATGGGGCGCAGGGGGGATTGAACGATCCAATGGGGCCTCACCCACCCGTCTCCAGAGATCAAAACCTTCCACATAGGCCTCACGTGCTCTCTGAAAATCAAGATGGGAGTGGTACGTCAATCCCAATTTCATCAGCACCCGTGCAGCCTCATCCTCATATCCCTGTTCCTTCTGCAGGGCGAGCGCTCTCTTGTAGAAATCGATCGCCTCTTCATAGGCATAGGAGGACCGCGCCTGATCTCCTGCCATCAACAGGTAATGGATGGCTTGATCTGCTTGTCTCGCCTGGCTGTAGTGATAAGCTAACTGCACGGCAATCCCCTCCGTTTGCCCTTCATACAATTGCTCCAAAACCCTGGCAACCTCTCCATGGAGAATACGGCGTTCACCTGCACTCAAGTCGTTGTACATGTACTGTTGAAAAAGGGTGTGGGTAAACCGATAACTCGATAGGATGTGCTCACCAATTCTGGTCTCTTCGCCTGCCTTCACCAACCTGTGGTGTTTCTCCAATTCACGCGAGAGCCTTGTGAGAATCTTCCGTTCACTCACTTCCTGGACCTGACCCAC
>CAYGXU010000171.1:0-4845 GCA_964353875.1 uncultured Anaerolineaceae bacterium
ACAATATCTATCCTTCGCTCCGATCATTATGCAGAAATGGTTACTTTAAAGTATATGTTAAACCGGTTGGATAGGTCCAGCCCGCTTATAGCTTGTTATCGTCGAGCTTTCATCCCTTGCTAACCCTATCCATGCCTAACGACTTTTCCACCGACGAAGGTTGCCTCGGAGTTTTTTCCAGGCCTCATGCACAGGGCGGACCTCTTCAGGATCCATCTCGCGCGAGCTGTAGCGTGCCTGGATGAAGGCTTCGGTGAGGGTCGACAATTCCGCTTGCTGATCCGTCACATGGACCACCAGCTGATCCGCATATTCGCGCGGAGTCTGCTGGGGAGCTCGTGTATGGCCCGCCTCCCTTGCTCGTTCGAGAAAGGTTAAATAATAGCGACGGATCCGCCCGCGTGGCGAACGCGTTGGATAGAGGGATATCCGGCCTGGTACCCGAGTGGCTGAATCCTGAGGTGAAGCACGCCGAAGTTTGATTCCCTTCAAGATCCACTTCGCGCGCCCGCGGAACCGTAGCAACCATTGATGCAATTTCCGCAATATCCATTTCAACCGCTCCGAAATCACTGTAAGCATTGGAAGGGAAATCCTACGATCCTTCATATAGGTGACAAGAATGGCAACAAGCATCATGGCAATCACGATGAAGAGAATGATCTGCCGAAGGGATATCCACCAGGCTGGAGGCTCTCCCGTTGGGAGGGCTGACGGAAAGGTCAAATCAGGTAGGGATTCAGGCGGGACGGATTGTTCGCCCATAAGCTGGCTAAGTAACCAGAATATGGGTGAGCATACAAGTAACAGAACAAAAACGACTGCTTTCGCCAAATAGCCAAAAAGGCCGAAGAGCCAAAACAGCAATCGATCCGGCCCGACGAGATAAATTGCGGGTAATATAATCGCGACGAGAAAGACACCCAATGCCATCCCTGCCCCCCAACTCAGCCATCGTTTACCTATCTTCTCTGGGATGGGCATTCCTTCCAGACTCCACTCCATCTTCCTGCGTAGGTACTGTATATGAGCGAGAAACACCAGGCATAGGATGGCATAGCCAACCACGATGATTTGCATAGAACGAAACAAGTCCTCTTGAAAAAGATCAAATCCCTTCGATAGAGCAAACACAATCCCACTGACCATCAAGAGCCAAAAACCGCCGCCGAAAGTGAAACCCATCAGTCGTTCCCTCGCCATTTGACGTTCTGAACCGCTCTCGCCCGGATCAGATAACCGCTCCAACTCGCTTTGCATGCTTTGTCCGAGCATCCAAGCCATAAGAATGATGACACTCACCAAAAGAATTTCTACCGTTATGATACGAATTGGCTCCTCAACCCACATGGCAAGATCAACCAAGAACTGCTCCATCCCCCTGCCAGAGTAGCTGCATAACTTGGCAATCAGAATCAAAACGACTGCCTCAGCCACCCAACGCCATAATTGATCCATGCCGGTGATTTTTTCGCGCTGGTAAATCCTACGCGACCAAATCCCTTCAAGCACTACGAAAGGAACTAAGAAAAGGAGATAATCGCCTTTCCATCCAACGAGCCATCTCTCCCCCAGGAGTACAATCGGCGTCACCCAACAAAGCATCATCCCTGCCAATAGAAGCGGCTGGGTAATCCTGAAGGCTTTCATCCTGCCCTCGGTTTCACAAAAGGCGCTCGCCCACCCCGCCAAATATCGAAATCCCCTTCACGCTCAATCCGAAAACAAGGCACACCTACTTGCTTTAATTTCGCCTTTGCCATGCGATACTCGGCTCCAGACTGGGTCAGCACCACCACAGGCTGCAATCCCCGCCGTCGTATTCCCAGCAAAACGCCATAGAGACGCTCCTCTATCCTGGGTGTAATCATGAAAGTCAACGTTCCCCAGGGAAGCCCGGCGCTGGCGCGAGGCAAGATTTCCACAAATGACTCTTCAATAACTGTTTTCTGAACCCGTGCCAGCAATTCAAGAATTTGCATTAAGTGTGCACTTCCCTTCCCCAAAGGAACAACACAAATACCCGCCCTGCCTCCCAAAGGATCAGAACCAAACGCGGTCAACCCGACTGCCTGTCGTTGTTCAGAAAGATAGGCTGCCAGCGAGGATGCGATCGTGATTCCCATCTCGGTTGCCGAGAACATGCTTTGCGTTTGATAATCGCTCTGGTTGAGATTCAAGAACAAATGCGCATCATAGGCAATCGAGGATTGGTATCGCTTCACCTGCAATTGATTGCTGGCGGCTGTCGACTTCCAATCGACCTTGCGTAAGCTGTCCCCAGCAATATAGGGTCGAACTCCATAAGCTCGGCTAGGATCCTCGATCAGCCTCTCGTGACCTGATAGAACACCCTCGGGAGTCTGTGAAGGGAGGCTTATATGACTCAACTGAATCATGCGTGGATAAACAATCAATTTTTGTGCAGGCATTTGATATTTCCCACCCTCAAAAATGCCCCAAAAATCGCCACTTTGTAGATCGAGCGGTCCGACATCGTAGTAGCCACGCTTCCAGCATGAGAGTTGATATGCAAATTGTACCTGTTCGCGCGGCGTCAAAGAAACGACTGCCCTCATAAAATTGGGCGAGCTTAGTTCAATCGGAAGTTTTTCATCGACATGGAGCCAAAGGATGGGCCATACGCCTCGATTGTTTAGATCGATTCGTACGCTGATTTCCTGGCCAAAGTACGCATGGTCATCCATCCGGCGACGGATAAATAAACCTGTCATACTTCTATTCAACCAAACCCAGGAGAGGAGAAAGAGGCCTGCAAATCCATAGATGAGAAAAGAAAACCCACTTCCCTGGCCAATAGCGGCAAGGGCAACCAGGCCAATGAGGATGAGAAACGCTCCCCAACGGATCGAAAGCTTCCTGGTGGAAGTTTGAACGAGCATTGGTATTGGTTTATGCTCAGTCATTACAGCGGATGCTCAGTATGCTTAGATCTAAGAGATTGTATGTGGGACACATGATAACGGGAGAGTTGCGCCCGTCCCTTCCTTCTTGATCTTGTCCAAAATATGACTATAAGAAGAAAATGAGGCTTCTCACTCTAAACCACCTTCGTATCAATCCACCACGCTGCCTAATGGAACCTCCGTGCTTTCGAGCAACCCCTCCAGAATCGCCCTGGTAGTTTTTCCCCGCAAGGCACTTTCGGGACGGATGATCAAACGATGAGCCAGGCTGGGGATCACCAATTGCTTAACATCATCTGGGATGACGTAATCCCGCCCATGTAATGCAGCATACGCCTGGGCAGTCTTAAAGAGCGCCAAGCTACCACGCGGGCTTGCGCCGAGAGCCAAATCCGGATGGTCACGTGTCGCATGGATGAGATGCAAGATGTACTCACGCACGGTCCGGTCAAGATGAACTTCCCAGACCTGGCGCTGCAAATGGATCAATTCCTTCCCCTCCACGACCTGATCAAGACTTTCAATAGGATGCTCACGTTGCAAATTAAGCAGCATTTGCCCTTCTTGTTCGAAATTTGGATAACCAACACTAATCCGAAACAAGAATCGATCCAATTGAGCTTCCGGTAAGGGAAAGGTCCCCTCAAATTCAATCGGGTTCTGTGTGGCCATCACTAAAAAAGGATGAGCAAGTGTGTGGGTCACACCATCCACTGTGACTTGCCCCTCTCCCATCGCTTCCAGGAGGGCGCTTTGCGTGCGCGGCGTCGCCCGGTTGATCTCGTCCGCCAAAAAAACGTGGGCAAAGACAGGACCCGGTCGGAAGTTAAAGTCTCCCGTCTTCTGGTTAAACACCGAAACACCGGTCACATCGTTCGGCAGCAAATCCGGCGTGCACTGCAGCCGCTTAAAGTTCAAACCAAGCGAAACAGCGATGGAACGCGCCAACATCGTCTTTCCTGTCCCAGGGGCATCTTCAATAAGGACATGCCCTTCACAGAGTTGGGCCACCATCATCATCTCGATGACGGATCGTTTGCCAACGATGACGCGCTCGACATTATCGATCACTCTTCCTGCATAACTTTGGATTTCTGTAATATTTTCCTTTTGATCCACTTGATCCTCTTTCGACGACATGGTATTTCATTGCTAGGATATCGCAAATTATCGCCTATAGGAAGGAAAGGTTTAAACTCCTTGCGCTGCAACTTACCTCGACCGTCCAGAAATAATGGCTATGCGCAACATTACAAACTTCCAACGGTCGCTCTGCTCCACTGCGCACGGCTCCCATTGGAAGTTGGCCTCAACCAAGAACCGATTATTGTCAAATCCGGCATCGCTTCAGCATATCCCTATTCGGCTCTGTCCTCGCTATCTCCATCCGAAATCTATTGCATGAACTGCTTCCCCAGAAGAGCACCCTCAAAGAATCCCGGCGATCTTTTTTGATGCGCAGGTGGGGATGACCCTCCTTGTTACGCGCGTAGATCTCCAAACGTCCGCTCAAATCAACCCTACGGGTAGACCACCTTTGGGTTGTCACCCTCCTCGCTTCCAGGGCTGAACGACGCTGGGGCAGTGTTGACGATCTGAAGGATCCTGAGTATGTTCCTGGCGCCGCAATCCCCTTGCGCGTTGCAATTGAGTTGCCCCGTTAGGCCTGTCAGATAACGGGTATTATGGAGCGTATCCCGCAACCCCTGGAGTGGAATGTGAATCGTGCCATTGGGTTCTTTTACTGCGACTTTCTCGATCGCATTCGTCAATAGCAGAAGGGCATCATAAGCATAGGCATGAAACAATCCATCCGGCAGCTTTCCATATCTCTCATTAAATCTTTCAAGAAAACCGTCATAGGCCGAAGTATAATATTCGCTTCCAATTAACAACCCTGAGAGATAAATGCCTTTCG
>CAYGXU010000172.1:0-4838 GCA_964353875.1 uncultured Anaerolineaceae bacterium
CGCCTCACGACGACGCCCTTGCCTTCAGCTAACGGTTGCTGCGATCAACCTCCGTAAGGGTCTTTCACCCTCTAGCCAACGCCCATGCCGGGCGCACAAGGATAACAGGCCAGGCGATCACCTGGCCTGTTGGATTCCAAATAGCTGGTCTATCTGCTCTGTGAGAATAATCCAATGATAGAAAGCGCAAATTAGCCTATCGAGAATACAAGCAATTTTTGGCTCATTTGTAGGATAGATAAAATTGAATCAGCACCAGATCGATCGGCAAGTCGCAGAATAGAGGCGCATACTCAACTCGTCAGTCGTGTTCCACCAGCATATGATCCACAACACCATTGTTGCCTGCTTGTGATAGGCCAGCAATTGTATGGTGCATACCTGAAATTAAATGATGACCGACATAGCCAGGCGTGGTGGCCTGCCCCAGCGCATCATCCTAAAGCGGTCAGTCAAGATAGAGCTTCGTGGTAGCATCCAGATAAACTTGTCAATGCCCGCGTCTAGAAAGGGTTTGTTAGGGAGTAGTGCCGTCACTTGATTCAAAGTCGGAAAGATCATAGGATTTAGTCTGGGCGGCTTGGATGGCCACGACATTTGAACCATTCTGGCCAAACATGCCTAAGGCTTTCACGAAATAGGTCCCATTGACTCCGTTCTGGACGATCTTGTTCCCATCGAAGACGAAGTCGATGGTTGTCAAACCAGCATCGAGCGCGCCTCTTCGTATATCAAAGTCGATTGTAGTGCCATTGATATCCATAAGCGATGCACTCCACTCGTAGAAGTCCGCTTCGGCCAGTTCCACTTCCACCTCCATGCGTAATTCATCGAAGAGGCCGTTGCCATTGGTATCGACGCCTTGCTCGGTAAATTTTCCAGTTAGCATGATAGCGGCCCACCCGAACGGCTCGAAGTCGGTGGCGCGATAAGACGCTGTCATTCGTCCCAAGAGTACACGGTCCAACTCGTCATATGTGGCAGGGTCCCGCAAGCTGATCTCGACCTGATAGGGTCCGTCCAACTCCTGATCTCGGATCAGTGCCCCGGGGAATTCGAGCGTGAGCATTTGTGGGCCTCTGTTCAAAGTCATTTGCACGTCATCGGTAAACACGAAGCGTGGCTCGCTCGGATTCCTCAGCGCGCCACTGACCAGATAGATGCCCTCTTTGCTGATCTCAGCTCCGAACTCAATTCGCAAGATGTCGAACAACCTGTTGCCATTGGTGTCGATTCCCTGGTCGTTGAAGCGACCGTCGATCTCCAGCAACCCCGAGAATCGTGTCGAGCGATAGGCACGCGTCATGAATTCGAAACCGCCTATGTTGTGTCCACCGGGGTCATTGACTATGCTGACAACCCCTTCATAAGGACCGCTCAAGCCAGAGCGAAGAATCGAAAGTCCCGGAAACCTCAAGTTCAGGGTATGTGTTCCCGGTGTCAAGGCGAAGAAGATATTGCCTGTATGGACGATAGAGGTGCTATACTTGCTCAGCGTGCCCTGGAGCCAATAGTCTCCGGACATGCGAACTGTTACGTCAAGCGCCACTTCCACGAAGTCCAATTTCCCATCGCCATCCTCATCGACAGCAGTCTCGGACACACCGGTGAGGATGGCCCCTATCTCACCAAACACAGTGGGGTCGTAAGCCGGTGTTGGGATCGTGAGATCAGCATGACTCTTCTCACCGATGGCATGGAGGCAGAGGTCGTAGGGGCCATTTTCTCCTGACAAAAAGATCTCCTCCCCGGAGAATGCAACCGATACAATGTAGATCCCCGGAACTCCACTTACATCGGCCTGGCTAAAAAGCATGGTTTCAAAGGTGGGCTGGGAGGAGATCGTTTCTCCGTTCTTCTCCAAGCTTCCTAGTACCAGATAATCCCCGGCTGTTAAAATCTCCACTTCGACATCCGCAACGACCGCTTCAAAGAAGCCATTGCCATTCGTGTCCACCGTGCTGAAGGTCACGTTTCCAGTGAAACGGATGTCCTGGATGTCCGTGGTTCCTGCACTCATTGCTGTGCTGGGGTTTGACTGTGAGGTCTGTGGCTGTGGGTTGCAACTGCTGAACAATAGAATGCTGGCAGAAACAGCGAGTATGAGAAATGAAAAGAGCCTCTTATTCATGCCTTCCTCAATTGTCTTACGCCCTCAAGATTCACACAACTCCCCAGTGGCATAGCTCTCATCCAAGCGTGGTGCCCCCTAAGGTTGAAAGCCTCCCCTTCCACGCAGGGATCTCGCCTCGGGCTCAGGGGCTATGTCTCTCCTGGGCTTTCTTGCTTTCGGTTCGGGATCCTGTGCTTATTGAACCATAGCTGTGTGACAAGGGCGTGGCAGCGGAGGGGCTGATT
Source organism: uncultured Anaerolineaceae bacterium (assembly GCA_964353875.1). Taxonomy (GTDB): domain Bacteria; phylum Chloroflexota; class Anaerolineae; order Anaerolineales; family E44-bin32; genus MGNI01. The sequence goes on from CAYGXU010000172.1 coordinate 2,359, forward strand.
CCAGCCCTACCTATGTCAAGCTCCCTTAAAACCGGCTCCGGATGGCAGCGCGGGTAAGTAGAAGCATGTCAGCCGGGGCGAATCGAACCCCCCTCTAATCCCCTCGTAAACGGGGGGAAGCGGTTCCCTCCCCGCTGGCGGGGAGGGCTAGGGTGGGGTCTTATCTTCCCCTAGACCCCCCTGCAGATCAGGAGACTACCCCTCACCGTCGCAAAGTCTTTGCCGCCAGGACGCGTTTTCGGATGGCGTCCAATTCGGCGATCTTCTCCGCCGGCAATTGCCTGGCCCCTCCCAAGCATTCGGCCAGGAAGAGGATCTGCATGCACGCTTCCAGATGCTCAACCTTCATCCAGGCGTCGAACACATCCGCCCCAACCGTGATGGTGCCATGATGCGCCATCACGATCGCATCGTGGTCATGGATCACGGGCCGGATTTGATCCGCCAGATCCTGAGTGGCTGGAGTCTCATACGGCATGATCGGGATACCGCCCGGGAAGAGAATCTCCATTTCAGGAAGAACGCCAGTCGGGATTCCCTCGCCTGCCACGGTGAAGGCGATCGTCATGGGCGGGTGGGCATGCACGACGGCTGCGATATCCTCCCTTTCGCGATAAGCAGCTAGATGAAAGCGCGCCTCAAGCGAGGGCTCTAGATTCCCGCGAAGCAGCTTGCCTGCCAGATCGACCACCACCAGATCCTCTGCGTCTATAAAGCCCTTCGCCGCACGCGTCGGGGTCATTAGGATTTCTTCCCCGGATAGCCGGACCGAAATGTTGCCATCCGCCCCTCGGATATACCCCGCCTGGTACAGCCGCCTGGCGATCTCGACGATGTCCTCTCGTAGCTTCCGTTCCTGCATCATGCCTAATGTCCTTCCATTTCCACCTTGGAGCGGGTTTCAATACCTGCCCACAACACGGAGCCGCCCCCCCTCCTCTTCAACGCATCACTTTCCATAGCACATCCTGGACAAGTCAATCACGTTCCCTGTGAGACGATGCCTTTCTCATCAATCGCCCTCACCTGCCCCTCTCCTTCAAAGACTACCGCCAGCAAATCCGAAGTCAGCTCCCCGCCCGGGTCCATCTTCAATGTCGTGCCCCGCTTCTGGGCAAGCTCGAACGAGCCGGGGATGCTGCTCCACGGCTCAAGGGCAAGGTGGTAGCTGCGTCCGTACAGGTTGTACCCGAAAGCCCCACCATAGACCTGCCAAAACCATAGGTAGCGGAATACATTCGGGGACCAGCGCATCCCGAATCCGAGACATTTCGCATCGCTTCGTACGGCGAACCAGGGAGCCTGCAGATCATAGAGATAGGCCACATCATGGGCGCGCACCGAACGTGGTGGGACCTGGCTTAAATCGACCGCTTCTTCCTTCACCCCAGGAACCATCGGCCAGTCGTAGCCATCGCCATCGATCAACCGACTCGTCTCGCCCAGTCGTTCCGTGAGCACCTTCCCCCCAGGCAAATCCACACGACAACTGGGGTCGATGAAGGTCGGGCCGAGGGCGGGATGGTGCCCCCACATCAACTCCATCTCCTCCTCGCCCTCATTCACCAGCCGCTCTTCAATACGCAGGACAGCACTCCCTCCCTCGAGAATGAGACGTTTCTCCACGTAGAACGGGGTGCGATAGGTGCGCACGCCAAAACGGACGGCAATCCGCTCCGGAGTGTCCTCTTCAATGCTGTACTCCCAAGGGATCAGGGAGACCTCGCCGTGATAACCGAACTGGGCTCCCTTATATCGTGTAGGAATGCCCCCAGTCGGCAGGATCTCCTGCCAGCCGCCATGGTAATTGTCGTGAAAGGCGCCGACCGCATTGGGCGCGGTAGGGACGAAGAGAGCCGGATTGCGGAGCGGGAACGGCGAGCGCCACATGAAATCGACGTCTCTGGGTTTATAGAGAAACTCGTAGATATCGGTGCCCTTATCCGCCAGGACCATGATGCGCAATGTCTCGTTCTCAAGAACCACGGTTTTCAAACCGCGAAAGAGATACTCCCTTAGGCGGCAGCCCCAATTGCGATCCTGGATGTAGGTCATCGCACACAACTCCTTCCCATTCGAACGCGAAGGTTATTGCCCCAGCCTCTTTACACATGTCAGTCAGCACTGTCAAATTTCACCATTCTGGATAGCTAAGCGCTCAAGCGATCCGATTGTGGTCTACTTTTATCTCACCGTTTGGTTTTCATCATACGTGCGAGTTGCCCTTCTACTTGGCAATGGAGTTTCAGAACGTAGGTCATGACGGATGGCCAAGGCGTTCAATATAAACAATGACCCTCTCAGACACGGTCGTCATGTGTACCCCCGGGCGTATTCCATTAGGTGTTGCATCTTGTATTCGCACGGTCAGATTCGAGGTGCTGTGGGGGTGTCACTGGAGAGCAGGTAGGGGTGAAGCATTCACTTTTCGTTTTGTTCCCAATGAAACTTAGTCAAATCAGTGAATGCTTCGCCCTTAC
>CAYGXU010000173.1:0-4783 GCA_964353875.1 uncultured Anaerolineaceae bacterium
AAGAAAAATGGGTCAACAGGAGCAGGAGAAGAAGAAATAGCTAAAGCTGAAACTACACTGCCACCAGACCAGTAGAGTTTAAAGAAATTGCGCAATGAAGATAAAGGTTAAAATTGATGATGTTCATGCGGAAATAGAAATGCCAAAAGGGGAATTGAATAAGTTACAATAACTTTAGCATAAGAAGCGGCCCAACCCTGTTTGCAGCTGACCGGGCTTCGCCCGGAGGGTACGCGGCGCGATTTGCCCGCAGTGGTTCGGGTTGGCGAAGGCGTCTTGCCTGCACCGCTCGGCAGGTGAGCCACACCGTTGGCCAGCTATTGTTGCTGGACGACTATGGTGCAGTGCAAATCCTAATTGATGGTATACCTTTGCTATGATTACACCTCTGCAACCCGGAGAATTCTTCACAGGAGTCTGGCATGGGACAGGTGAGTTTCGTCTTCATTCAATCCTTCATTGGTTTGTGCCCGATCAGCATGTGGAGTACCAAGGACAGACTACCTGGCTTTCTGACACATTATGGATGGCTACTGAGGAATTCCGACTATCTCGGGCAGGACCTACTTCTCGTATTACATACATCCAGATTATTGGCCCTGAACGCCTCCACATGACATGTGATGATATTCCTGGCGGTGCAGATATTCTCCTTCATGATAGAGGGTTCAAGCTCACGCCATACCTTTTTCGATCCCCTTTTGCAGGCAGGTATTTGACTGTAAAGTGCTTCGACGAAGCCGAACTCGATGAGAAGGGAATCTTGCACGATCACATCAAGATGTACTATGTAGGTATCCATCTAGCATCGATGACCATGTCGATCAACATAGACCGTGGGCATTCTGCTGATTCATGAGGTGAACCATTCACCGAACCTGACCTAGAGGATTGGAGTCCGTCATGAGCCTCAGGACGGTCAGAGTTAATCGCAGATCCTATCCAGGCAGCACGCTATCTGTACAATGACTAAGCTTAGAGGCAGAATTAACGAACGATACTACATTATCAGGACCATCGGACGAGGCGGGCTGACGACGGTCTACAAGGCGTTTGATATTCAAGAGAAACGTCAAGTTGCCATCAAAGTCCTTGCTCCTCATCTGGTCTTAGATCCCACTTTCAGGGCTCGTCTTGAGCGTGAGATCAAAATCCTTGGGCAATTTACCCATCCCAATATTGTCCCGATCTTGGATGCTGGTGAATATCAAGGCGCTCCCTTTCTTGTAATGCCTTTTTTCTCAGAAGGTACACTCGCTGACCGACTCCGCTCACATCCTTTGTCTCCAGAAGAGTGCGGTCGCCTGATAAGCGAAATCTCTTCAGCCCTTGCGTATGAGCACAAACAAGGAATTTTTCATCGAGACATCAAACCATCGAATATCTTGCTTGATAAAAAGGGAAAAGCTTACCTGTCAGATTTCGATCTGGTATATCTCTCGGATACTTCTCAGAATCTAACAGGCTCTGCCGTGATCGGTACACCTGCTTATATGTCCCCGGAACAATGCAAAGGAGGACCGATCGATGCCCGTTCGGATGTGTACTCGCTTGCAATTGTCCTCTATCAACTCACAACTGGCCATTTACCGTTTTATGCGGAAACGCCCATCGCTATTGCTATCCAGCAGATCCATGAACCTTTGCCCAGACCCCGTGACCTTACCCCCGATATTCCAGAATCTATCGAAGCAGTCCTGGTTAAGGGGCTTTCGAAAGATCCTGATCAGCGCTATCCATCGATCATGGCATTCGATCACGCCTTTCAAAGGGCACTCAAGATCGCCAAAATGACAACCCAAAATCAAGGGAGTTGGACAGCGAAGTATTATGAGATCACGCAAGGATTTAGCCGGATACAATCTACAGCGAGAGCTTGGTTTTCGAGGGCAATACTTAAAAGAAGGTACGCTCTTCTTGCTGGGTTATTGCTTTTGCTTAATGTTCCATTCATCCTTTTTGCCATTTTGGGATCGGATTCGAAATCCTCAGAGGAGCGGATGAGAGCGACCATCGCCGCCATCTATACTGAATATGCCCCTAAGCAAGGCACCCAGCAGCAACCGGTTTACGTAGAAACCATCGTTGCAGGGACGGTAAGTGCGTTGGAAATGGAATTAGATGCCATGGCGGCAGGGAAACTGGAAATACCATTTATCGGGAGAAGATCGATTTCAAGTGATTCCGAATTGGCTGCCTTGGAAACATCGGCATCATCCGATGCCGACATAAGCAGGTTCACGATAACCCCAAGTCCTACAAACACACCGAGCTTTGCTCCTCCAGCTAAGCTTACCCCAACCCAACTCGCTTCACATACTCCAATCCCCCAGTCGAGCCCGACACCCACACCGGGTCCAACCACTGCAATATCCCCCATTCAAACATTTACCCCTGCAGCAACATCTCTCGCATACAAGATCTGTGATAATAGGGGCAAGCCATTATCCTATGATGACATGCATCAACATAAGCCGTATTTTCGGGATAGTGGCTTTGGAATGACAATCCATGCGATTCGTATCAGTGGAGAAGAAACAGAAGTCGTCTTGAAGAAGGTGGTCGTCGAGCAAGATCAAGAGAATGCCCAGATATTAACTGTGAATTATATTGAATGGTCCCATTGGGGTATGGGTAGCGAGAAGATCCTTCTTAATGAGAAGGATGATGAAGTCATGATCGATACGGGTCTTGACTTCTATGATTGTTACGCTGCTGGAAAGTGCGACGATAGCCTTTATGGCGGAGACATCTATGTGAATTTTGAGGGCGAGTTAGATGGAAGCTACCAGCTCTTTGCTGAGGTTTATCTGCCGGATTATGGTGAGACATGCAAATTAGACACTTCGATTACTGTGGTTCCGTAGTAGAGACTTAAACTAGATCTTCAACACCACTTGCCCGGGATATTTTGCTGAAGGGTTACAGCATTTGGCTCTGAATTCTTTCAGCAAGCAAGGATTAAGGTGTTGATGAGGATATTCTCTTATGGGAGTGCCAAGAAGGGCAATTCCTGAAAAGGCTAAAGCCGCATGATGAGGCTGTTAGTAGCCTCGCATTCCATCTGAATGGTCGCCTACTTGCCTCAGGGGGGATATGGTGGCGAGATGAAGTTATTCCTTTGAGGAATTTTCTCTGCATCGGGCTAATCGAAGCAAGCCTAAAACCCTCTGCTCCGCTTCGGATTTTGTTCGCATTGTATTCCAGCTACTTGGATCGATCTGGAAGGGGAGAGCGCAAACACCTTTCATCCCGAGGGGAGTGACGGATACAAGCAAGAGGGCGCCATAGCGCGCAGCCGGCGGTGCACCTTGATCGAAGAGGGCGTTTCCTAAACTGAAGGCCACCAGGGTCGGTCGGCCGCGCCCGTTGCCCCAAATCCATTCGACTGGTTGGAGCACATGCGGGTGATGTCCGACGATCAGGTCGGCGCCGCCGTTGGCCAGCGCCTGAGCCAGCTGGCGTTGGCGACCGTTGGGAGTAGTCTTTCCTTCGCTGCCCCAATGGATCGAGACGATCTGTAGATCCGCCCGATCGCGGTCGGTGGCTAGGAGGCGTTCGATTTTCTGGGGATCGAGCGGCTGGCGGATATCATCAAAAGCGTACCAGGCCAGGGTCAATCCGTTCACGCGGGTCAATTGAGGAGTTTCTTGCGGTCCGATGGGCAGGATGCCGGCGGACTGTAGGGCCTGGAGGGTGTCCCCCAGGCCTTGAGGACCGGCATCGAAAGTGTGGTTGTTGGCCAGGGAAACCAGGTCGAATCCGGCTTTCGAGAGAATGGTGTTGACATCCGGGGAAGCTCTTAGATCATAGCTGGCGGCCACCAAAGGGGCATGCGTCAGCGGGGATTCGAGGTTGGCAAAAGCAAGATCCGCGATGGTCAATACCGGTGTGATGCTGGCCAGGGCCTGATCCCAATCCCCATCAGCATGGGCTTGAGCAACCCCGCGGCCGAGCATCAGGTCACCGGCGAAGATCAGCTGTGCAGACCGTCCTGCTGGCAGGGTAAGGATGGCTGCCAGCAGGAACAGACCCAGGATCAACCCGGCCTGAAGGTGGACGGGTTTCACGGCGCCATGAAGGCCTCGGTCCACGAGGGCGGAGGCGGGTTGGTGCCGGCGGCGACCCATGCCTGCCAGTCCTCATCGGTCATACGCTGGTCGGCGGTCACCTCAAACTCGTAATAGGTGAACACTGCCCCAACGCCGATGCGGCGCGGGGAATCAGGGAGCACGACGAAGATCGGCGTCGGCTGGCCAATGGCCTCTTCGAGCACGTAGAGGCCGGAGCCGCTCTTGCTCAGGCCGGTGGCAATATCGGCGATCAGGGCAGCTTGCTGGTCCTGTAGATCGCGACAATCGAGGGCTTCGCCGTCGCAGTCCGCCGCGGCGATGGTCAGGGCTTCGAGCTCACCGCCAATGAATTGGATCCTGAAATAATCATCCTCGGAAAGTTCCTCTCCGTTCAAGAGCTTCTCGGCAGCGCCGGTGAGGAAACCCAGCAGGTCGATCAGGTTGTCTAGATTTCCGCGCATGGCATCATCTAATAAACCGCGCTGTTCCAGGCCATCACGCGTCATCTCTGCCAGGGCTTTAAGCCGGGCGTAAGCCTCGGGATTGGGTTCGACATAGCCTTTGGGAGCCTCCATCGGACCGCCGCCCATCTCGGCCATGACCTGCTTGGCATACAGGATAGTGTCGTGCTTCAACTCCGTGTAGGATCCCAGGGCGGTGTTGAGGTCTTTACGAGTCCAGGCAGTCGTGCGCATGAGCTCGGGGAAGCG
>CAYGXU010000174.1:0-4753 GCA_964353875.1 uncultured Anaerolineaceae bacterium
TCTTCGCTGCGCTCAGAATGACATTTATGCTCAGGTTATCGTCATCGGCGTCGTGACGAAGGATCCTTGAGACGAAACTTTAGCGAATGATGTCATCCTGAGGAGCGCAGGGAGGAAGGATCCCTGAGGCATCGATCTAAATGGCACCATCTTAGGGATTCTTCGCTGCGCTCAGAATGACATTTATGCTCAGGTTATCGTCATCGGCGTCGTGGCGAAGGATCCTTGATACGAAACTTTAGCGAATGATGTCATCCTGAGGAGCGCAGCGAGGAAGGATCCCGGAGATGCAGCAATCAAAATGATCGTCAAAGGGAATCTTCGTCACCGATGCAGATGCAGCGGCGAGTATCGAAACCCGCCCTACGGATGAAATGTGGCTAGGCAAGGCCTCTGCCCTTCCTATGATGAAGATCATGGGAAATCGATGACATGGCACAGTGTGGTTATAGTAAAATATAGTACATTCTGAATATTGAATATATGATTGGAGTATGGGGATGAATGGCTATCAAGGTCTGGCTCGATTAATGAGAGCGCTGGCGCACCCGACCCGCCTTCAGATCCTGGAGGTGCTGGAAGAGGAAGGCGAAGCATGCGTGTGCCATCTGGAGAGGCGTCTGGGGCAGAGGCAGGCATACATCTCTCAGCAGCTTTCGCGCCTGCGCGAGGCGGGGCTGGTTGTCGACCGGCGTGAGGGATTGAATATCTTTTACTCATTGGCAGGAGGGGATGCCAAATCCCTGCTTGAGGAAGCCAAAGCGCTTGTGCTGAGTCTGGCAGAGAAAGAAGAGAAGCGGGTTCATTTTCCAGTAATCCGCAAGATCCCTCCAGAACGCTGCAATTGCCCCAAGTGTGAGGAGAAGGTTCGTATGTCCATCAGCCTTGAAAGTGCCCCACTTTCTATAAATGGATGATCAGGAGGGTACGGAGATGCTGTCGATTAAAGTACTGGGACCCGGGTGCAAGAATTGTGAGCGCGTTGAACTGCATGCGTTACGCGCAATAGAGCAATTAAAAGAGAAGCACTCGCAAATCGAGATCACAATTGAGAAAGTCACCGATATCGGAAAATTCATGGACTACGGTTTACTCTCCACGCCGGGGCTGGTGATCAATGAGAAACTCATCTCGTCGGGCAGGATCCCTGCACCTTCGCACATTCTCGCTTGGCTGGAAGAGGCTTTGGCAGAGGCGGGATAACGAGACCAAGCCCGATCAACCGGTTGGCTCAGGAGCCTTTTATTCTTCGGACGAAGTAGACATGGATGCATTCATCAGGCATGCCTCAATGGTTCTCCGTACGAAACGGGCGAATAGAGCCGGATAAAGGGGCGGCGTCAAGGACTACGTGGTATGGTTGATCTATGGAGGCATCATTATGGATCTTGTCGATGTATTGGTGAGATTTTTGCAAGCTGGTTTTGGAAACCTGGCTGCTTATTTGGCGGCGCACGTGTTATTGTGTCTGGTGCCAGCATTCTTCATCGCTGGCGCTCTGACGGCGCTCATCCCCAAGGAGTCGATCACACGCTTTCTTGGTCGCAAGGCGCCGAAGTTCGTCTCGTATCCGGCGGCAGCGGTGGCCGGGTCGGTGCTGGCGGTATGCTCGTGCACCATCGTGCCGCTCTTCGCTGGTATTTATAAGAAAGGCGCCGGATTAGGACCGGCCATCACCTTCCTATTCTTCGCTCCGGCGGCCAACATTTTGGCCCTGGCTTATACCGGAGTCGCCATTGGGATTGATCTGGCTCTGGCACGCTTGATCTTGTCGTTAACTTTTGGGATCGGCATCGGAATGATCATGGCCTTGATCTTCCGCAGGGCGGACGCTCAACACGATAAGCAAACGGATGATCTCTTTGCCAAGCGTGGCAGTATCCCTCGGGGCGTGGTGCTCTTCTTAGTGGTCCTGGTAGTGTTGTTACTCTCTGGGACGCTTAAGATCGGGCTGCTGACGAACGCGTACGCCCAGGTAACCGTTCCCATTACCGGGCTTGACCGTTTCGAAGAAGCGCTCTTCCGTTTGGTTCCCTATGATGCCAGCCGCGGCGAGGAGGGAGTGACTTTCCAGGGCGTGTTGCTCATCGCCCTGCTTTCCTTGATCGCCGTGGCAGCCTGGCGCGGGCTGGAGAATGTGCTGGAAGGATTCGACCGCTGGACCGGTGTAACACTTGGCCTGGCAGCGCTGACGCTGCTGGTGGCAGCCTTAGGGATGGAACCGACCGCAAGCGGGTTGATCTTGCGCTTCCCTGGCAAGTTCTTTGCTGTCGTCGTGGCATTAAGTGCTCTCATTTGGTTGGGTAGATCCCACCTGACGGAGCAGGAGACTCGCGACTGGCTGTGGGAATCGTGGCGTTTTGTCAAGCAAATTTTCCCGCTGCTTCTACTGGGAGTCTTCATTGTAGGTTTGTTGCGTCAATTGATCCGACCGGAATGGATCGAGACACTGGCAGGCCGGAACACGGTGCTGGGAAATCTAGCCGGGGTCGTCTTCGGCGTATTTATGTACTTCCCAACACTTGTCGAGGTGCCCATCGCTAAAATGTTCCTCAGCCTGGGAATGCACCGTGGACCGTTGTTGGCCTACTTGATGGCCGATCCGGAGCTCAGCTTGCAGAGCATCTTGTTGGTATCGGCGATCATTGGCCGGTTAAAAGCCTGGACATATGTTGGATGGGTGGCGCTGTTTAGCACAGTGGCCGGATTGATCTATGGAGCCTGGGTTGACGGTGTTGGCTTGGGGTATATCGCCATCTATTTGTTCGGCTTCTTGGGCTTCATGGCGCTTCTGCTGTATGTTGCCGGCCGGAAAAGAGGTGCGGACGAGCCGGAACGCGCCCCACAATCCGCCTCGGATTAATATGGTTTTATTTTGGCTCTTTCTTTGAGTCATTTCACTCGGAGGACAGGATGTTGACCATCAAAATTCTTGGGTCCGGCTGCCCTAATTGTAAGAAGGTCGAAGCAATAGCCCGTAAGGCCGTCGATGGCCTGGGGATCGAAGCGGAGTTTATCAAGGTCACCGACATGCGTCAGATCATGCAGTACCCAATCCTATCCACGCCGGGTTTGGTGATCGATGAGCAGGTGGTAAGCAGCGGACGAATCCCCAGCGAAGCCGAAGTGACCACATGGCTGGCCGATGCATTACAGAAAAGCTGAAATTACGCCAGTATGATCGCTGGTTATCTCATATTGTTCAGCCAAATCTTAATATTCGTATGTTAAACCCTTGAAATGGAGGAGATGAGCCATGTCGATTAGAACCGATAGGAAAAAAACCATGCATGTAGGAGCTGCTGGAGTAGTCAGGCAGCTCTCGCTTCTGGACCGCTTCCTGCCATTATGGATCTTTCTGGCCATGGCAGTTGGCGTAGGGCTGGGAGCCGTCGTCCCTGAGGCGAAGGATGTCTTTGACACACTCCGTATCGATACCGTCTCCTTGCCCATCGCCATCGGCCTGCTGTGGATGATGTATCCCGTTCTGGCAAAAGTGAAATATGAGGAATTAGGGAAGATCAGAGAAGCGACGCAGCAATTTGGCGTCTCATTAACCCTGAATTGGATCATCGGTCCCATCATCATGTTTGCTTTGGCCTGGATTTTCCTCTCCGATCTGCCGGGCTACCGTACTGGTTTGATCATCGTCGGATTGGCGCGTTGCATCGCCATGGTCCTCATCTGGAATATGCTCGCTGGCGGCGATAGTGAATATTGTGCCGTGCTGGTAGCGCTTAATTCGGTTTTTCAAATTGTGATGTACAGCCCGTTGGCATATTTCTATTTACGCGTCGTCCCGGGATGGTTTGGTGCAGCCGGAACGGTTGTGGATATCTTCATGTGGGATATCGCCAAGAGCGTCTTGATATTCTTGGGGATTCCTTTGGCAGCCGGTGTTATTACGCGCTTCACGCTCATCCGCCGCCGGGGGGTGGAATGGTACGACAACGAATTTGCCCCGCGCCTGAGTCCTACAGCAATGATTGGGCTGCTCTTCACCATTGTGGTGATGTTCTCGATGCAGGGCGATAAAATCCTGGCAAATCCCTGGGAAGTCCTACGAGTGGCCATTCCGTTGATGGTCTATTTCTTGCTCATGTTTGTGGTCTCCTTCGCCATCTCGAAATGGCGGGGCTTTTCCTACGATATGTCTGCCACGCAATCCTTCACGGCAGCCAGCAACAACTTCGAGCTGGCCATCGCGGTGGCGGTGGGGACCTTCGGCATCGCTTCGCAGGAAGCGTTAGCGACGGTGATCGGTCCCCTGATTGAAGTGCCTGTGTTGATCGGCCTGGTGTATGTTGCCCTTTGGATTAAAGGACGCTTCTTTCGAACCGATATGGGAGTGGCTGCAGGCTGAAGGTGCGCTAAGAACCATATGGATAGCCAGTTATAATGATGGATTTGTGATTGGGAGGTGGATGAGGATGGAAGATCGTAGTCCTGAGAATTTGCTATTCGTATGTTTCGGTTGCATGTCGAATGTGGGCGTGTTAACGGGTCTGGCAGCGCTAGAAGTCCTTAAGGAGTTGTCTCCACAGAAAGTTGGGGTCTTTTGTCTTGCGGGGCTGGCAACAGAGGCGCCGCTGTTCATCGCAAAGACGAGGGCTGCACAACGCATCATTACCGTCGATGGATGTCCTCTCAATTGTGCATTGAAAATCGGGCAAGGCGCTGGCTTTGCGCCTGATAAAACAATCAGCCTGGTGGATGATTGTGGGTTGATTAAGGGAAGACCCTTGACGCATAC
>CAYGXU010000175.1:0-4745 GCA_964353875.1 uncultured Anaerolineaceae bacterium
AAAACAAGGCTATCCCCTGGGACAACGGATTGGGCCAAGTAAACAGGCGTGATTGCGCCCATTAGGTCCCCATTCACAAAGACCAAGGAGTAATCCGTGGACCATGTGCAAGTGCCCGTATTCTTTACAGGCCAGCTTACCTCAAAGCTTTCCCCTGCCTCGAACTGCTGACCAGTAGAAATGTTGCTTGAGCCATCCAAGGCAAAGCGATTGGTGCAATTTTGCTGCCCCGCCACCTGTGTCGGAGGAGGTCCTCCCTGATTCCCTACTTGCGCCGTCTCCTGGGAGGATGGGATCCCGCCTTGAGGTGCTTCGTGGGATGGCTGGTGGCCCGCGCTTGGAGGTTTTAGTATCGAAGCATCCGCAACTGATTCAGATGTAATGGCCGGTTCTTCACCCGAGATCGGATTGGAGTCCTCCCCCCCAAATATGCCATTCAACCAAAAGATGGCAGCGATGATTCCGATCGTCATGATGATCAACGCTACACCACCAATGAGAAGCCAACGTTTCCCTTTCATCCTGGCACACTCCGAACACCGGTATATGGAATGAAAGGCATTGTCCATCATCCATATAACCTGGAATTGAACTACTATTTATTATGTTCCTTGCATGGTAGGGGGCTATGTCGGCAGAGTAAAAATTAAGTTAAATATGCTCTCATCAGCGTGGATCGAAACTGGAAACAGGACCCGAACGGGCCTTTCAATCGAAATAGCATTTTGGAATAATTTTCTATGCGGTTTCAAGCCTACCAATTGTGGAACACGCACCCTCAGCGGATTGATGACAAGCAAAAAGCTGCCTTCCTGGGGCAGCTCTCTGTTTCATGTGTCAGGCTTAGCCGGCGTTTGTTGACCCAATATCGATCTTAGCGAACTCCGCTGCATGCGAAATTGGGCTCGGCGATGGTTGATACCTTCATTGTCGGGGCTTACTTTTCGAAAAGGCCCCTTTTGGATGAGGGTGAGAGGCGATATAGCTGAATAGGTGCAGTATGAATAATTGCCACCCACGTCTAGAAAGCCGCTGAAATTCAAATGAACCTTACAGCTTCAATTCATATCGATCGCGACTTGCGATCCCCCTTAGGGAGCGCGGGGATGAAGAGTGTACCCATGAGCAAGAGAACAGCGCTCACCTGGAATCCACGCTGCAATCCGAAAGCATCACCGATCGCTCCCAATGCAACCTCCGCGCACGAGCGAGAGAGGAAGGTGAAGGCCAAATAAACACCGTTGGCCAGAGCGCGGTGTTCAGGAACATTCTCTTGGACCAAGGCCATGATCACAGGTTCTAGAGAGAGGCCGGTAAAGCCTAAGAATGGCAAGATCAAGGTCCGCAGGCCTCCCTCAAGCCTTAGAAAGATAGACATAAAAATAGGCGCAGCGATCATAGCAGCCGCCAGCACCCTGCGACGACCGAGTCGATCGCTGAGTATCCCGCCCAGCATCGCCCCCAGCACGCCGGCGACCGCCAATAAGGAAAGAGACAAACCCGCAGACCACAACTCGGCCCCCTCTTCCGTGAGGAATATAGGTAGATAGGTCGTGATGGCAGGTAAGAAAAAAGCACGCGCCAGGGCGATGCCTGCCAGCGGCAACGCAATCGGTTTGAGGCTACGAAAGGCAGCCCTCCATTCCAATCCCCCCCGGCTCCCATCCCGATCCTCCGGCACATCCCGCAATCGGAAATAAAGAATGACCGAACTCAATAGCCCTGCCAGCATCAACCAGGGAGTGCCTCTGAGCGTCAGGAAATACAGCGCAATCACGATCGCAATGGGTCCCAGCGTCCTGCCGAGCTCTCCACCCACCATCCAAAATCCCATCCCCTGACCTAATTTTCGTCCCGAGAGCTTCCCCATCATCACCGGCGCGGTGGAATGGAAACCCGCCGAACCCAGCCCAGCAATCAATAGCAACAACGCCACAACCCAATACGAGGGTGCGATCCCCAGAGCGCTCATCATAACCGCTGCCACCGTTGGGGCCAGGATGACGAAGGTCTTCAAGCCGATGCGCTCAGCGATATGCCCAATAAAAGGTTGTAGTACCGAGGGCGACGAGAGACAAAATGAGAGCAGTCCCGCTTGTACTTTGGATAAAGCGAAGTTGGCGATAAAAACAGGTAAGAGAGGAGGCAGGAAAGCCGTATAGGTGTCATGCACCGCGTGTCCGGCCATCAATGTCAGTACACGCCTTGTTTGAAAATTGCTCTGCTGCAAGTCTTCGTTAGGGAGAGTTTCGGCTACCTCATTGGCCATACCAAGGGCATCCCTGCTTCCATGCATGCGACGTTGTCCTTCTGCAATTATACTTCCCACTTCTCGCGCACAATCCTCATTGATTCACACCCGGTCTCTCAAGTACAATCTTAAAATCAATGGGGACTTTCAGATTCCACTCGACATGCATTCAATGCAACCCCATTCAATTTGAGACACACTTATGATGAGAATTGCTGCTCTGCTGAAATCGGTCCTAAACTCGGTGCAAATGTAGATGGCTCGCCCCGCATGGTTCATCCAATTGCTCAAGGTAGTTTTCCCGGCTCGCTCTCTCATTGCTAGGTTAACGCAAATACCGGCAATCGATAAATTCATCGAGCATTGGCTCTTCGAAAGCGACGATTCGATCTATCTACCAATGAACGAGGTGATCCAAATCAATCATGCGATCCAGCCCTCCGATGAGGTGGTTCTTCCTTCTCGCGTGGTGGAGCACTTTATCGATAGCGCCAATGTCCTTTGGATCATGAACAACTGTATCTGCCGTGAGGCCAATCAGTGCCAGAATTACCCGATTGATCTCGGTTGCCTCTTCCTCGGCGAAGCCGCTCAAGGGATCAACCCAAAGCTTGGCCGTCCCGTGAGTAAAGCGGAGGCACATCAACATGTGGAACGTTGCCGTCAAGCTGGCCTCATCCACCTCATTGGTCGTATCAAATTGGATGCCGTCTGGCTTGGCGTACAACCGCCCACTAAACTGCTCACCATCTGCCATTGTTGTCCTTGTTGTTGCCTTTGGGGCGTTTTACCCCATATGACCTCGCGCATGCGCGCCAAGATCAGGCCTATGCCCGGAATCCAAGTAATGGTCAATCACTGTTGTGTTGGCTGCGGCGTTTGTGTCGAAGGGGTTTGTTTCGTCGATGCCATCTCCATGGTCGACGGATACGCGCATATCAATGATCGGTGCCTCGGTTGTGGTCGCTGCATCACAGTCTGCCCGGAATGGGCAATTGAATTGTCTATTCTAGATAGCTGCTTTATCCATGAGACGGTCGCGCGCATCTCAACCTTGGTTGATTTGGCTTGACATTACCAAGAAAATGAATTGTGATAGGTGACAAAGCAGGATGAATGGGCTGATGCTTGTCAACCTTTAGGGCGAGGATCAAACCGACTGATGCGCCTATGAGACCTGGCAAAGGCCATCCCACTCGCAACAGCAATGGTCAGCAGGGAATGTCCTTTGGCACTTAAAGTAATGTGAGACAAATCGTTCATTTCTAGCCCGTCGCCCTACTTCATGACTGGCAAAAAAAAGCGATTGAAGTTATCCTACCATGCACTAGTTAAAATAACTGCGATCGCCTTTTCTTCCACAAAGATTCTTTCGTAAAAAGGAGGCTGAGAAGGTATGACCAAAAAAACACTCGGTTATGTCCACCTGGAGTGGGCTTGCCCAAACTGTCAGAGGAGAAATCCTGGCCCGCAAAAGTTTTGTAATGGATGTGGAGCCCCGCAACCTCAAGATGTCCAATTCGAACAGCCGGCGGAAGAGAAATTAATCACCGATCAAGCGGAGATCGCGCGTGCAAAAGCCGGACCCGATGTCCACTGTCCTTACTGTGGTGCTCGCAATCCAGGAGATTCCAAATTCTGTGGTGGATGTGGCGGCGATCTGACACAAGCAGTAGCACGCGAAAGCGGACGCGTGGTAGGAGCCCATCGCGAGGGCCCGGCCGAACAGATCCCATGCCCGGCATGCGGCACGCTCAATCCAGCCACAGCGCAAACCTGTAAGCAGTGTGGCGCCAACCTGGGAAAGAAACCGGTTGGGGCGCCTGAAACACGCCTGCCTGCCCAACGTAAACCCATCCCCCTTGCCGCCATTATCGGGATCTCTTTGATTTGTTTGGTGGCGGCCATTGTGGCGATTGTGTTCTTCACCCGCACGGAGGAGGTCGTTGGTGAGGTGCAGGCGGTGAGTTGGGAACGATCCGTCCCCATCCTGGCGCTCGGACCAGTTGAAAAAGAGGGATGGCAGAATGAAATCCCCAGTGATGCGGATTTGGGATCTTGTGGCCTCGAATATCGCTATACCCAGGATGAGCCAGCAGCCAACGCTACCGAGGTTTGTGGAACCCCCTATACGAAGGATACCGGTTCCGGCTTCGGCGAGGTCGTTCAAGATTGCGAATACCGCGTCTATGATGACTGGTGCGACTATACCGTGACCGACTGGCAGGTCTTTGATGTGGTCACGCTGAGCGGGCCCGACTTGAACCCGCGCTGGCCGGAGGTCAACCTTTTGAGCGGTCAAAAACTCGGGGATCGAGACGAGACCTACAAAGTGAGCTTCACAACCGACGGAGATAGTTATACCTACACAACTTCGAATGAAAACGAATTCAGCCAATTCGTTTCCGGCAGTTCCTGGATTCTGGAAGTGAACGCCTTCGACAACGTCGTATCGGTTACACCAGCAAAATAAGGGTTTGCTATTCATAGACCT
>CAYGXU010000176.1:0-4707 GCA_964353875.1 uncultured Anaerolineaceae bacterium
ATCTATCGCATGGTGGATAGGTTGGCATTCGTTATTGACTATATCTTTTTTGAAAGCCCAATCATTCTCAAGGTGGGGCTTGTGCTTGTCCTGGTCTTAGCCGGCTACCTGATGATCCATAGAGGACTCCGCCGCAGGGATGCCGCGAAAAAATAAAGGGTTTTGATTCGGAAGGATACAAAGGTATAAAATGAATGAGAAACATGGGCCTCCATCCGTACCGGTCGACATCAAGCGGGATCTATCGATCTCCATGGGCAAAGCCTACGTATTCATGTTCGTCATCGTAGGACCTTTATGGGTCGCCTTGATCATCCTTTATTGCGCCCTTTGGGGGATTGGCAACTTGCTTGAGGGACTCGCCAGGCTCACGGATTGGAGCAGCATCATCCCCATCCTGGTGATTGGAGTTCCCCTGCATGAGATCATCCATGGCCTGACCTGGGCATATGTCGGCAGGAAACCGCTAAAGTCAATCCGCTTTGGTTTTCAATGGAAATCGCTCACACCGTATGCCCATTGCCGTGTGCCTATCCGGGCCGGGGCCTACCGCTCGGGTGCGGTCATGCCGGCAGTGCTCTTGGGATTCCTGCCCTATGCCCTCGGTCTGATTATGGGTCATGGCTGGTTTGCAGTTTTTGGACTGCTTTTCATTCTGGCAGCGGGCGGGGACTTGCTCGTTCTGTGGCTCATCCGCGCGGTAAAGCAGGAGGCGCTTGTGGAGGATCACCCCTCCCGCGCTGGGTGCTATGTTTATGAGCAAAGCACGACCTAATTATTCAGAGGGCTATGGCGGAATGAGGCGATTATTCAGGAGGTCGCTTTGATCGTCCGCCGTTCTCTCGAGATCTTCAGGTGTGCATAGTGATTTATATGGAGATTCCGACATACTTAGTCGCAGCATAGTTCCTCCAGTATAATCACTTCGCATGGTTCCTTATGGACCGTCACTTCTTGCAGAGTGAAGATAGCGTTGGAGGACTGCGAAATACACCCTTGAGTTTTCATATAGGACATAAGGTGATGGCAGGCAGGGGGAAAAAATCGGGTGATCTTCAGTGAGGGGGTATATCGCAGCAAGATTTCCAATGAGTAAATTAGCACTGATGAAAGGACGGGAACGTGGAGAAAATCCTTAAAAAAATCGGACATCTCGGAATTGTGCCAGTGGTCGCAATCAACAAGTCGGAGGATGCCAGCGCGTTAGGGGAGGCTTTGATGAACGCTGGTCTCGCCTGCGTAGAGATCACTTTTCGAACGGCCGCAGCTGAAGAAGCGATAAGACAATTATCGATGGGTTTCCCGGAAATGCTAGTAGGAGCGGGCACCGTATTAACTGTGGGGCAGGCAGAGAGCGCTGTGCAAGCAGGTGCGCGTTTCATTGTCTCCCCCGGCTTCGATGCCAAGATCGTCGATTGGTGTCTCGAACGCGATCTCCTTGTCACGCCAGGGGTGGCGACGCCAACGGAGATCAACATGGCGTTGGATAAGGGTCTGGATGTGCTGAAATTCTTCCCAGCCGAGGCTTTGGGGGGAGTGAAGACGCTCAAGGCCATTGCTGCGCCGTATAAAGGAGTTAAATTTATCCCCACAGGTGGGGTCGAGCCTGAGAATCTCAAAGACTACCTTAGCTTACCAGCGGTGCATGCTTGCGGAGGGAGTTGGATGGTGAAGGGCTCCTTGATCGACTCCGGAAAATTTGATGAAATCACTCGCCTGGCGCGGGAGGCATTGCAGATTGTGCTTCAGGTGCGAGGAGGTGGCGCATGAGTCCCAGAGTGGTGACTTTTGGCGAGGTCATGTTGCGCTTGAATCCCCCGGGGTTTGAACGGATCCTTCAAACGCCCAGGTTCGAGGCTTCTTTTGGCGGAGGAGAGGCGAACGTAGCCATCTCATTGGCGAATTATGGTGTTAATGTGGCCTATGTGACCGTCCTGCCCGCCAATCCCATTGGGGAAGCATGCGTCGCCTGGCTGAGAGGGTTTGGAGTGGACACATCGCAAATCGTACGCGGCGGTGAGCGGATGGGGATCTACTACCTGGAGGCGGGCGCCAATCAAAGAGCCTCAAAAGTCATTTACGATCGAGCGAACTCATCCATCGCCACCGCGCAGCCGGGATGCCTGGATTGGGACGATATCTTCGCTCACGCTGGCTGGTTCCATATCACGGGCATCACGCCTGCGCTGAGCCAGAGCGCGGCCGACCTCTCACTTGAGGCGGTTCGCGCAGCGAAAGAAAAGGGTTTGACCGTCTCTTGCGATTACAACTATCGCAATAAGTTATGGAAATATGGCAAGTCCGCCCCGCAGGTGATGACGGAGCTTGTGCGTTATGTGGATGTTGGCATTGCCAATGAAGAGGATTGCCAGCGGTCGCTGGGAATTCAGGTGGCGGCGGGGGATTGGGAGGCGGCGGTCGAGAAGGGGCAATTGGACCCGACCAAATATCGTGCTTTGTGCCAGAAAGTATTCGACGCCTTTCCGAACCTGAAGCTCCAGGCCATCACTTTACGCGAGAGCTACAGCGCCAGCCATAATGGCTGGTCCGCATGTTTATTTAATGGGGAGTCGTTTTATCTGAGCACGCAGTATGACATCACGCACATCGTCGATCGGGTTGGAGGCGGCGATGCCTTCGCGGCCGGCTTGATCTATGGCTTGATCTCAAGCATGGAGGAGGAGCAAGCGCTCGACTTTGCTGTTGCTGCTTCCTGTTTGAAGCATTCCATCCCGGGGGATGTCAACCTGGTGAATGTGGAGGAAGTGAAGAAGCTCATGTCGGGGGAAGCTTCCGGTCGCGTTCAGAGGTAGACCCTGCATGCAGGTAAACGGAAATGAAATTAGCCCTCGCTATCAGCACACCTGAGATCAAGGCCACGTTGCCGGTCGCACTATTATCCGGCGGTTTCGTTGAGCGTCTAAGGAAGGCGGCCGATCTGGGGTATGAGGGTGTTGAGCTGATGGTCGCGCGCCCCGATGAATTGGACATGGCAAGCATCAGAGCCCAGATTGCTGATTGTGGCCTTGAAGTGGCAGCCGTGGGAAGCGGAGCGATTGCCATGGTGGATCAATTGACGCTCCTGGCGACAGATGAAGCGCTTCGCGCTCAGGCCTTCCATAGGCTCGATGCGATAATGGAATTCGCCCAAGCTTTGCAGGCTCCCCTGGTGACCATTGGCAGCTTTCGCGGGCGTATTGCTGGCAGAGATGCCCAGGCTACGAGAGGGGTTTTGGCGGCGATCCTGCGTACGGCTACCGAGAAGGCGCAGCAGCGGGGCATACGCTTGGTTTTGGAGCCTCTCAATCGGTACGAATCGGATATCGTTAACAATGTCGAGGAAGGCCTGGCATTCGTAGAAGAAGTTGGGCATCCTCATCTCGGTCTTCTGGTGGACACCTTTCATGCCAACATTGAAGAAGCCTCGATGACGGGATGCTTCCGCCAAGCATTGCAAACCGGTCGTCTATGGCATATCCATCTGGGGGACAGCAATCGCCTGCCGCCCGGTCAGGGGCATATTGATTTTGCGGAGATCGTTGCTGTCCTCAGTGAGAGCGGTTACAAAGAATACCTCTCGGCCGAGTTGCTGCCTCGACCGGATCCGGATACCGCCGCGGCGATGACGATCGGCTACATGCGGCAGTTCATATTGTGTTCTGAATAATCCCTGACTCATATGGGATGAGACGGGATCATGATTTAGCCATTGAGAGCAGCATCTGCCAAAACACTGCTGAACGGCAAACTTTGAGCAATGGGTTATCGAATAGCCTGTGATATCTCATCTGTTTTCCGGTGGACCTTCATAGACCAAAGACGAACATTTCCAGTTTGCTTTTCTTTTTTATGAATAAACAGGATTTATGCGTTTTTGAGCGAAGCCATATAGCGAGCTATCTGGCTGACTACTATCAGCAGTGTGCAATTGGGTGTCTTGTCTAATTGAAATATTTATAGATAAGACGGGATACGATGAGCACTGTGAGGTATTCAGATGTGATTTCTGGATGTGATGGAATCGGTTCTCGTTGTGGGTAAATCATTGTTAATTTGTGCAGGCCAATTCATCCTTCACCTGCCGGATGGTTCTCTTTCCCTCCTCACTACCCTTTGCAGTACGCTCGATCCTTGACCAAGCTTGACATAATGCCCTTCCAACAGATTCATCCTGTTGGATTGATTCGTTTGTCAATTTCCATGCTTGTTCCCAATAACCGACATTTGCATAACCTTCGATGAAGGGAATTCTTTCAGAGGCTTCATTCGGTTTATCGTTGAGAGAAAATGCAATCTCCCCTAATTCAACGATTTGTTGCCAGTCGCCCTTCTGGCGGGCTAGGTCAGCCTTCTCGAAGTAGTCACACCATGAGGTCAGCACCGGTCTCGGACCAACGATCTTCTCTGGAAGATAAGCTTCCGGATCGGCATCTAGATTAATAAGATCAATGCGAGAAAGAGCTACCGCTTGGGAAAATGTCCCTCCCATTATGGGTAGCGAATCGTCAAGAATGGGATCAGCGACACGTAGGCACCTCGGTGGTGCGTAGTAGATGGCCAGGAGCTGAGAAGTTGATCCATCGAAGGAAGTTGCTCGATATTTCTGATGAATGGGCGTATCGGGCTTCAGACCACCGAGCCCTAATCCTAGCCGAACATTAAGATCGTAGAGCATATAGCCCATTTCGGTTGATGAATTGTTCGGTG
>CAYGXU010000177.1:0-3009 GCA_964353875.1 uncultured Anaerolineaceae bacterium
GAGATCAGCCCTATTCTATCTTTGGCACTCATATTGCCAGGGATGGTAGGGGCGAAGCATTCACTTTTCGTTGTTCCCAGCGGAACTTGGTCAAGTCAGTGAATGCTTCGCCCTTACTCTCTTTCTAGGACTCCTTTCGCCTAGGTATGATAGAAGACCGACAGCCCAATCGAGTGATGGCGAAATGAGATGCCTTTTGTTCGGCGAGGGGTTTATCAGGGATGGAATGCATACTCTTTCCGTGGCGGGAGAACTCCATTCTTCCTGGTCGTCTGGTACTTTCTATCGGGGTGGGGAATACGATCGGAAGCGGCAGAAGGCTTGCAGGGGAGGCAGGTCGCGAAGGGGTAAATTGGGAGGAAGGAAAATCTCCCAAGAGTTAGGGCTTGGCTGAATGAGCGATATGATGCGATGAGGCGGGCGGGGAGTTGACATTGGCAACCTGACCCACACCGTGCCGGAATTAACTTGGCGTTGAAGGATAGCCAAGTCAGTAACACTTGTGATATAGTGCCACTGGCTCCTCGATTGCCGAATTGATCTATTTTTTGAGGATGGACCTTTGACCGCGCAAATCGCAACCCTATTGGCAATCCTGTTCTTTTCTGTTGTCCTGTTTATCACCGAATGGATCCGACTCGATATCGTGGCTCTCATGGTCATGGTCAGTCTGACGTTGACCGGCCTGATCACACCCGTGGAGGCGATCTCGGGATTCAGCAATCCGGCGGTCATTGTTGTGTGGTCGGTGCTGATTCTCACTGCCAGCTTGAACAGAACCGGGGTGGCGAATTGGGTTGGCGATCGGCTCTTTAGACTGGCCGGGAAGAGCGAAACGGGTTTGGTGGTGGCGGTCATGCTTCTGGCAGGGGTTCTCTCCGGATTCATGAACAATGTCGGCGTCGTGGCGATGCTTTTGCCAGTCGTCATCGATCTTGCCCGACGATCAGGGCGGCCGCCCTCCAAGTTGCTCATGCCCCTGGTCTATGCGACCTTCTTGGGTGGGCTGGTGACCCTGATTGGCACACCTCCCAACTTGATCGTCAGCGAAGTATTGCGTGAAGCGGGTTATGAACCATTTCGGATGTTTGACTATGCTCCCATGGGTTTGATCCTGTTGCTTGTGGGGATTGCGTTTATCGCCACGGTCGGGCGTCGTCTCTTGCCAGTGCGAGATATCGCCAAGGAGTTCTCTCACATCGGCACAGATGAGTTAGAGGACCTATATGATATTAAGGAACGTCTGTATAAAGTAAAAACCCCCACCAATTCTCGCCTGGATGGGAAGACCCTGGCGGAGAGCCGCCTTGGTTCGGCTTTGGGATTAAATGTCATTGCAATTTTACGGGAAAAACACGCTCGACTGGCACCCGGCCCAGAGACGGTCCTCCGCTCGCAGGATGAACTGCTGGTGGGAGGGCGTCTCGATCTGCTTGATGAGTTGCATGGGCGACGTCACCTGATCTTAGAGAACGACAATCTTGCCACGCAACGATTGGTCTCAGGGGAGGTGACTGTGGCGGAGGTCAAGCTATCTCTGCAGTCGACCCTGGTAGGGAAAACGGTCCGCGAGAACGAATTGCGCCATCGCTTTAGGGTCAACGTGCTCGCTATTTGCCGGGGAGGCTCGCCAATCTTGACGGGGCTGCAAAATGTAAAACTGAAACAAGAGGATCGCTTGCTTGTTCAAGCTCAAAAACAGGATCTGGATGGGTTTGCCCAGTCTGAGGAAGTGGAATCATTGCGGTCGGTTTCGGTGGCGGAGATGGTGGAAGGATATCAGCTTAATGAGCGTTTGATCGGTTTACGCGTTCCGCCCGAATCATTCCTGGCGGAGAAGACGCTGGCCGAAAGCCGCCTGGGGGATGCCTTTGGACTGGAGGTGTTAGGAATCCACCGAGCGGGAGAGGCCATTCTGATGCCAGATCCGAGGGAACCTTTGCTGGCCGATGATTGGCTTCTGGTGGAGGGGGATCCTGAGGAGTTGCGGACCTTACGCGGACTACAGGAATTGGAGATCGACGTCAGTGCAGAGCCCGACCTGAACGATTATGAATCCGAGCGCGTAGGTCTGGCAGAGGTGATCCTATCCCCCCATTCTGCGTTGGCCAATAAGACCCTGCGCCAGTTACATTTCCGGGAGAAGTATGGCCTGAGCGTGTTGGCCATTTGGCGCGGTAACCGCCCCTACCGCTCCAACTTAAGGGATATGCCCTTGAAATTTGGTGACGCCTTGCTTCTCTATGGACCGCGTGAAAAGCTGAAGGTCCTCGGCAGCGAGCCGGACTTCCTGGTTCTGACCGTTGAGGCGCAGGAAGCCCCCCGCCTGCGCAAAGCGCCCCTGGCTGTATTGATCATGGCCTTGGCGTTGGCATCCGTGGTGTTTAACTGGCTGCCATTGACCGTTGCCACCCTGAGTGGCATGATCCTGATGGTGCTGACGGGTTGCATCACGATGGATGAGGCCTATCGCGCCATAGAGTGGAAAGCGATCTTCCTTATCGCTGGGATGCTTCCCCTGAGCATCGCCATGGATCGGACGGGGGCGGCCGATTTCATCGGACGGGGGATAATCGATTTACTTGGCGCCTGGGGGCCAACGGCGGTCTCAGCCGGATTGTTCCTTTTGACCGCCTTGGCCACGCAGATCATCCCTTACTCGGCTGTGGCGGTGATCTTCGCCCCCATCGCGCTCAATATTGCCAGAGATATGGGGATTTCGCCTTATCCATTGATGATGTTGGTGGCGATCTCCATCTCCGCCTCGTTCTTGAGTCCCCTGGGTCATCCAGCCAAGTTGATTGTGATGAGCCCGGCCGGGTATCGTTTGAAAGATTTTTTCAAAGCTGGGCTTCCCCTCACGTTGGTGCTTTTGCTCACCGTGTTGCTGGTATTGCCCTGGATTTGGCCGTTCTCGTAGCTACCCGCATGGCAGCCAGCCGCCTCGACGACGCATAAGAATAGACCTTCGCCCTCACCCCACCTATCCTCCCCGCCAGCGGGGAGGGA
>CAYGXU010000177.1:3109-4624 GCA_964353875.1 uncultured Anaerolineaceae bacterium
GGGGTGAGGTCAATCCCATGATCGAACACCTTCATCCGGCGTCCGTCCCTCCCCTTCCGAAGCCTTTCTCAACCGTTCCTTGCACTTAGCACAGAAGGCGGATCCTTTGAGATCGGTGTCGTATAGGGTATTGGAGAAATGCATCCCGCAGTTGGGAAAAGGGCAGTGCGGAAGACCTATGGTGTGACCCAACTCATGCATCGACTCTTTCAAGAGGCGTTGCTGAAAAAGTACGGGGTCATCCTCGAGGCCATAAAAAGATTGCCTCAGTCTGGGCAAGGCGACGAAGGCCTCCCGCCCTCCGAGGAGCGCCTGGCCAAAGATGAAATTGAGATCTTTTACATGGCAATCGGCATCGATCAGCCCTAATACAAGGGCAGCAGATGGGCAAGGGGCTGCCCGTAATGCAGCCATGACTGCTTCCCCTCGGAATTGGAAGCGACGGTTGTCGTATCCGTCAGCAGGCAGCGGGATTCCCGTGGCAACGACGACCTCAAGATCAAGCGCGGCCGATAATTGGCTTTTCAGCCAGGCTGCAAGCTCTGGGTCGATATCTCCGATTGGGACCAAGTGGATGATCTCATTCATCTTGAATTACCTTCATATCCCCGTCATCTTAATCATCACTATCCTAACAGGTCTTTGCAAGCGGGGATAACGATAAATGACAGTCGAGATATGGGCTATACATCCGTTCACATCGAAATACGGAGATAGTCTATTGATGGCGATCGAGGCGCACATCGCAAACGATGGGCCAGTTTCTGGTAATAATATCCTGGTGGTCCGTAGAATACGAATCCTTGGCCAAGATAAAAGTATCTAAAAGCGCCAGCTAGAGACAATGCCGGACCGAGGGAGGAAGGTTCTAAAACGTGCCGAGGTGAAGGAGGCTGGTGCCCAAGGCCATGGTCCAAGCGGTGCCGGTGACCGAATATGGGGAGGGGCCGGTGCCGGAAGCGATGAAGCACATCTGGGGGAGCATCAAGGAGCAACTCCTGGGGACGGAGGTTTCCCTGCCGATTTTGGGGGAATAACCAGCGGCGGATGATGGTGGAAAGCCAGGGAGTGCTTGGCGGCAAGCGGTGATGAGGCATCGAATCTATCCGCCTAGTGGTAGTCCGCTTCAACTTCTATCTATGTCATGCCTGCCGCATTTTCTATCCCAGCAAAACTCTCACTTGAATCGCCTCTCATTTTCCTATATAGTGTTGTTGTAATTGAGAAGCCTCGTTGTAAAGGGGTCCGAAGACGAGGACGACACCCAAGCCGGAGGGCGGCGAACGTAGAAAGCGCTTCAGGGAAGCCTTTCTGGGATTGTCCATCCTTTCAACATGCCGACATCACCTACATTGGCCGCCATTCGATCCCTTCCCGATCGAAAAGGCAGCCGTCCCTCTCCTTCATTGATTTGGAGGGCACCTATGTCCATCCTTATCACCCTCGCTGGCATGGATAAACTGAATTTCCGCTTCCTCTACGTATTTAGTAAACGGGCAACTCGGTTTTTCACCA
>CAYGXU010000178.1:0-4614 GCA_964353875.1 uncultured Anaerolineaceae bacterium
CCTTCGCCGCGAACTATTGGATGAACAAGATCAATCCTGGAGGATAAGATGAAAGTAAAAAATCTAAGTCGGCGTGAATTTTTGCGAGTGAGCGCCTTGGGCGCGTCCAGCGTTATCCTGGCGCAGTGCACCACAAAAACCGCTGTCCCGGAAGTGACTACTGTGCCACCCACGCCCGAACCGGTGAGTTTGCGTTACTGGATGTGGTTCACCCCCACCAACGAGACCACCTATAATGATTTGGTCACCAAATTCAAGGATGTCGCCCCCAACATCACCATGCAGGCCGAATACATTCCGGATGCTGACTACTATCCAAAACTGAATGCCGGCATCGCCGCGGGAGATGTGGGCGAGGTCTTCTGCTCGTATGCGCAGATGTGGAGCAACTATTACAACAAGAAAGCCCTGGCTCCCATTGACCTGTCAGCGTGGGGTTACGCCAGCCCGGCAGAACTGGTAGCCGATAAATACATGCCCGGTGTGATGGACTTTGCCGTCAAAGAAGACGGCTTCTATGCCGGCGGTATGCCCGAGTTCGGTACCTGGGCTGAAGCCATCAACCAGGGCAGCTTTGATGCGGCCAATGAACCCTATCCGGCCAAAGACAAAGCCATGACCTGGACCGAGTTCTACGAACTGGCCACGCGCACCACCCTGCGGGATGCTAGCGGCGTGATGACCCAGATGGGCGACGGTTCGTGGATTGGCAACATGGACAACCCCTTCGGCGCCTCTATCATTCTCTACCCCATGTTCCACCAACTAGGCGGCGACCCGTTCGATGAGGTCACCGGCATGCCCACCAACAAGGACGTCTGGCTGGAGATCGCCAACATCCAGTGGGATTGCGCCGCCAAGAACCCGGATGCCAAGTACGGCTATCTGGACGCGGGCTTCCCGAGCGGCACCAATGCCCACCCCGAACTGTTCAACGGACGCATCGCCAACATGCAGGCGGGATTCTGGGCCGTTGGCTGGGGTCTCTCGGTCAATCCTGACCTGAAGATCGACTTCTACCCGCTGCCAGCAGTGGATGCTCAGCACAATGCCACCATCAACCATGGCTGGGTGTATGTCCTCTCCTCCGCCGGCTCTGATGCACAGAAGGCTGCCGGCTCCAAGTGGCTGGCCTTCCTCAATGAACTGGACAGCGCCAAAGCCATCTTTGACGGCATCGGCGTCACCGGGCCATTGAAAGCTCAGGAGCACCTGGACTATATGATCGGCAAATCACCGCAGTATGCCCTCTTCGTCCAGGAGAACAAGCGCGCCAAGACACAGGTCTGGGGCGAGCTAGGCACCGAGCGCTGGGAGATCATGCGCAAGATGGCTGAGAACATCTTCAAGAGCGGCACTGGACCGGAACAGGCCGTGGATGCAGCCTGGGCTGAAATGGAAGCCCTGGGCGCCTAAGTCCTTCTGAACCTTTCGACTGCTTCAACCGTATTGGAGGGGGGGCCACCCCCCTCCAATCATCATAGTTGAAAAGGTGGTTGCATTGAAACTCAAGTGGAAACAGATCGCCGGGCTGCTCTTTGCAACACCGGCTATTGTTTATTACCTGGTATTTTTCATATACCCGTTCTTATTTAATCTTTACCTCAGTTTTCATAAATGGGACTTGCTCTCCCCGATGGAATTTGCGGGATTGAATAATTTCGCCCGCATGGGGACGGATCCCGTTCTGCAGAAGTCCATTTTCAATACTTTTTATTATGTATTTGGGGCAGCCGTTCCCATCTGGATTTTATCGCTGGGTTACGCCCTGTGGTTTAATAATAAATTTCGCGGCAAGCAAATCTATGTTGTCATTTTTCTGATGGCTTGCCTGATGGGGCTGGTGCCCAGCCTGATGGCCTGGCGTCTCCTTCTCCACCAGCAATATGGGCTATTCAATAAACTGTTTATTTACAGTTGGACGGGATTGGACACGGTCAACTGGCTGCAAAATCCAAAACTGGCCATGCCGGGTATCATGATCGCCAGTTTGAGCACCGGCATTCCTTTCTATGCCATTTATCTCATCGGGGCGGTAGCTTCGATACCGGAAGAATATTACGAAGTCGCCAAACTGGAAGGCGCCAACTTCTTCCAGCGCCTCCGGCATGTGATCCTGCCCACCATCAAGCCGGTTTACCTATTCGTGATCGTCGTAACAGTCATCACGGGCTTTCAATATCTGGGCCCGTTCTACATCCTCACCAATGGCGGCCCGGTGGATGCCACCCGCGTCATTTCGCTGCTTATTTGGAATAATGCCTTTTACTTTAATAGATTCGGATATTCTGCTGCCCTCACCCTGGGCTTGCTGGCCATCCTGATCCCCATTACCTACCTGTCCTTACGCCTGGGGGGTGAGAAATGAGAAAGAAGTTGCTCAAGAGCATCTTCAGGGATACCGGTTTTAATCTGATTTCCATCCTCCTGGTGCTCTTTTTTGCCCTGCCAATCTTCTATTTGCTGAGCGGAGCGGTGATGACCCGCGGTGAGGTCTACGCCGCCAAATTGTTCCCTGCCAAGATCCAGTGGCAGAACTTTTATGTCGCCCTGGTCGAATACAATATGTTGCACTTCTTCCGCAACAGCCTGGTCTTCACCACGGCGATTGTCTTTTGCAACCTGTTCTTTTGTTCGATGGTGGGCTTTGCCCTGGCCAAATACGACTTCCCGGGCAAACGCTTGCTCTTCTCGATTGTGTTAGTTTCGATGATGATCCCCTCCATCGTCCTGGTAGTTCCCCTCTTTATTGAGGTTAAAAACTTCGGCTGGCTTAATACTCCCTGGGCGATCATCATTCCTGCCTTCATTGACCCTTTCGGTATCTTCCTGATGCGCCAATACATCGTGGATATTTCCGAGGATCACCTGGATGCCGCCCGCGTGGAAGGCGCTTCCGAGTTAGCCCTTTTCCTGCGAGTCGTCCTGCCCCTCTCGGGACCGGCCTTGGTCGCCCTGGCGCTCTATCGTTTCCTATTTGTCTGGAATGACCTCTTCTGGCCTTTGCTGGTGGTCACCAACGAAAAATGGCGTACCCTACCGGTGGCAATCGAGACCTTTGGAGCTTCCCATTTTGAAGCTTTGGAGCTACAACTAACTACCTCGCTGGTGGGCGCGCTGCCCATCCTGATCATTCTGTTGTTCTCTTCCAGGTACGTATTTAACGCCATGGCAAGAACAGGCGGCTTAAAAGTCTAGCCCTCGCTTGCATGTGAAAGTGAAGGAGGCTGCAATGAATAAGAAGCTCGTCGTCGTCGGAGGGGGTTCGATGTTTTCTGTCGGCCTCTCTGAGAGCTTGGTCGATTATGCCCGTGACCGGCTGGACGGTACCGAGGTGGTGCTGCTGGACATCCATGAAGAGCATTTGAAGATCGTCGACAACTATGCCAAGAACCTCGCCAAAGCGGTTGGGGTGGATATAAAGTTCAGCGCCACCACCGATCGCAGGACGGCATTTGAGGGGGCCGATTTCATCCTGACGACATTCCGGCCTGGCTCACACTTGCAGCTGGAAGAAGACGAAAGCACCCCGCCCAAGTATGGCCTGCAAGGGAATGAAACGGTGGGCATCGGTGGGATTTTCATGGCCTGCCGTGTAGTGCCCGTCTTAAAAGAAATCTGCGCAGATGCAGAAGAGCTCTGCCCGGAGGCGTGGATCATCAATTACACCAACCCCACGCAATACGTCGCCGATGCGGTGCGGCGTATCAGTGACATAAACATCATCAGCCTTTGCGATGGGTTCTTCGAAGACGCAGCGCTTCTTGCCATGCTACTCGAGGTCGATCCGGCAGATGTCGTCCTCTATCCGGGTGGCTCTAATCATGGCATGTGGATCATGGATTTCACCGTAAAAGGTGAACCTGGCTACCCAATGCTTGAGAAGCGAATGCAAGAGTTGAGCTGGGAACAAATCGAAGAGATCTATAAGACGCCTGAGGAGTTCTCATTCATCGGCCTCCATGTGCGTGCGGACGAGATCTATGATCAATTTGTCCATTACAACTATTACCCCTTCACGCTGAAGCTTTATCAAATCTATGGCCTTTTGCCCGCCCCGCGCTATTACACACGCTACCATTTCGATCAGGATGCGGTCATCGCCGAGCAGCGCAGTGGGCATTACATCACCATGGCAGGTTTCTATTATGAGAAAGCCATCCCCATGATGTTCGCCGATGTAGATCGGCGTCTCAAAGCTGCTTCGAAACAGTTGCAAACTGAGCGCCGGAGGGGCGGTGGCAGCCATAGTGACCTGGCGGTGCGCGTCATGGATGCGATGCTGAATAACACAGGTGAGATCTTTGATGTCAACGTGCCCAATAATGGGGCGGTCTCTAATCTGCCGGACAGCGCCATTGTTGAGGTAGCCGCCATGGTCGATCGTGCCGGGCCGCACCCGTTCTGCATGGGTCCGCTTCCCAAATCGGTGCTGGGTTATCAGTTTAGCCTGATCTTAAGTCAGGAGCTGGCCATCGATGCCGCCCTCAGCGGAAGCCGCAATGATTTACTCAAGGCCATCTTAGCCCATCCATTGATCCACTCGGTTGCAGCGGCGGAGAAATGCATGGACGAGTTGCTGCACCTGCAAGAAGATTGGCTGCCGCAGTTCTA
>CAYGXU010000179.1:0-4443 GCA_964353875.1 uncultured Anaerolineaceae bacterium
CACATCGAGCGGTTCGATGTTACCGGTCCACCCCCACGCGTGTGGGGAATACTGACCGCTCCCATACGCTCCTCGGGGGTCATGCGGTCCACCCCCACGCGTGTGGGGAATACGCTTGTGCCCATTCGGCAGCGGGTATTCGGTTAGGTCCACCCCCACGCGTGTGGGGAATACCCTTCCCATGGAAGAATCACTCCGATGTAGGGATTTCGTGTATCCGAATTAGTTTTAAACCCTCCATGGTGACCATCGAACGACGCGTGTCGCCAGCCATGCGCAAATCAAAATGCTGTTCGTTATTAGTCGACCAAAGCTGCAACACGCCTTTCACCCCGCGTGCCTTGCAGCACTTCTCCCAAAGGCGGTCACGTACCATGGCGCTCACATGACCCACAAAGACGCCAGGATGCGGTTCGATCAGCCAGCGCGTCAATTCGCCCCGTAGCGAAGGCGTCGCCCGTTCCAAGATCATGACGACCATCGCCCTTCCTCCTTGTCGAAAAGCGCCTCCCACAATTCCGTCACGCTTGAAGCGGCCGAATCGATATCTTCTTGCGTCTGGGAGAGGGCAGGTTCAACTTCGATGCCAAGCACTTGATCGATGTCCGGCAGGATACGTTGTAAGAGCTTGGCCTCTCGGAAACGTTCTCGACAAGCCTCGCGCACTCGGCTTTCGACATGTTCCGTGGATTGCGCCACGGTGCTGAAAGCCAGAGGGATGGTGAGCTCCACCTTGTAAAAGTCGGCAATGTCATACACGAAGGACAGTTGTCTGCCTGTATGAATGAACCCGAGGGCGGGCGAGTAGCCTCCCGAGACGATGGCCGCGTGGCACAGGCCATTGAGCAAGGCGTTGGCTGCGGAGAGCGCCCGGTTGATGGGATCGCCATGCCCCCAATGGGCGCGATCATAACTGCGCCCTTGCCAAGCCGCACCGTAAGTGCGACTGGCATTGGCGTAGGCCTCGCGCATACGCACGCCTTCCAGCCCACGGATCTGCGGCAAACTCAGGGACGGATCCAGGTCACAATCGAAACGCTTGCGGTACATGTGCAAGACAACCTGTGTACGCTTTTGTGGGTCGCAAACCAACTCCGCCTGTTTAAGCAGATGGTAAGCCTTGCGCGTCTCCCCTGTGCCCTGAGCATAAAACCTGGTCCCCTCCTCGCCCACCCAAAGAATGGAACATCCGTTCTCGGTTAGCGTTTTTACGGCGGCGTGCGTGATGCGTGTACCAGGACCCATAAGCAGGACCGAAAGGGAAGCGACGGGGATCATCACCCTGCCTTGATCATCGACAAACTCCACCGCCTGCTGGTTGCGTTGGATGACGGCTTGCTCGACATAAAGATAGCTCAAGCTGTCGCGCAATTTCGGAAGTTCATGTAAATCCTTCATTTTTTAATCTACCTATTTTATCTACCACATGAATAACCCCTTCTGATTGATTCATTCACTGCACCGGCGCCAAAGAAATCAAACCACATCCCAGACCTTTCCCACTTCCGATACCTGTCTGTATGCTTTCTAAAAAACGGGTGGGATCGATGACGAGAAGCAACCCATCGAATTGGACCGCAAGCAAACGTAATTCGTGGCGTCCATCCTCGCGATGAATGGGACCACGGATCTGATCCTGTTGGGAGATACGGGCGCCGATCACTTGAAAACCGGATACTTGGGCTTTTCGTTTTAGCCACTCCCATTGTTCTTGTTCTCGATACAATCCCAATCGTTTCCCATTTCGTTTGACAGTTGGGTTAGCACGCAAGCGAAAGGTGAGGTGTTGTCCTGAATGGAAGTTCGGATTGAAAAGTTTGATGCACGGGTTGGGTTCCGTAGTGTTTAACAGGAATCCAGGCGCATCAGACAGATTCAGATGGGACCAATCGGGTGATCCCTCTGATTGGACGAGGAGGTTAAAAGACCCTGATCGAGGGTTGGTGTCCAGCCGAAAGAGAACGCGCTCATCCTCACTGAGCGTTGCTGGAAAAGCGCTCATGATGGTACGATGCATCTGGTAGGGTTCGACGATTTCGCGTTGAACACGCCGGTTCTGGGGATTAAGGAGAATTTGTGAAATATACATATTTGACAACTCCTAGGAAGACGAGGGGAATGCCAGAAAACTGGTTCGGATGCGCCGATTGGCGAACTGCCGCAGATCGAAGGACAGGGGTACATCAGGGCGCACCTCATCCCCATCGGCATCTTCCAACACCAATCGCAAGCGCGGGGGAGGCTCTTCGTCGCCTACAAGCCAGGGGTAGGATTGCAGGGCGGTTTCCAAATCTTCCCCCTGGCGTAAACCATCCGATAACCAGATCGGCTCACCCGCGACAAACGCTTTGCGTCCCAGGTATAAGTGCCAGACAGGGTCGCGCAGAGCGTGATGCAATCGGGCAAGCAAGGGGAGTTCGCCTTGCAGGCCGACAAGGAAGCGAGCATCGGCCAGGTAGTAGCGGGTGGAGACGATCAGGTTTTTCCGTTCTATAGAACCGCTGGCTTTGAGATATCCGCCTTTGCCGGCGGTGTGGAAGTCACGCGACATACGCCCTTCTTGGTCCACTCGAACACCCATTCGCAAAATGTTCAAATCGTCCAAAGAAGCCTGGCGTGGCCGTCCCAATGCGGCGCACAAAAGGCCGATCACGCCGCTTTTAGAGGGTTCTCGTCCCGTGTCGCGAATCCCAAAACGGCTCTGGACGCCCCAGGATTGCATCGGTCCGCTAAATCGTAGCAACAGAGTGCACATGCGCTTCACTCCTTCGGTAAGGCCTCTAGGGTGGCTTTGACCCAGCTTTCTGCATCGGGAAGCCGGGTGGAATCAAGGTTTGTCAGGGGTAGTTCGGGATCGAGGGCAAGCGTGGCTACGGAGCGCAGCGTATCTGTGCCATAGACCTGGGAAAGTCTTCCCCAATAGGCGTCAAGAGCTTCTATGGATGGGGCGATGTAACCGGAATCGGTTTTGGCGCGAACCGGTTTCTCGAAGGCGTTCGCCAACGACCATCCCATGCCGTCGGTTCTCACCACGGTCATCAGCATGCTGGGGGGATTTTGGGCGGCAAAACTGGTCTGCTTTCCAGTCGGTATGGCGTAGATAGTTGACCGCAGAAAGCCCTCCACCGTCCGCCGGGCTAAAT
Source organism: uncultured Anaerolineaceae bacterium (assembly GCA_964353875.1). Classification (GTDB taxonomy): domain Bacteria; phylum Chloroflexota; class Anaerolineae; order Anaerolineales; family E44-bin32; genus MGNI01. The sequence continues at coordinate 3,144 of CAYGXU010000179.1, forward strand.
CCACCTCTCCAGTCAGGTTTTTCGTTAATTGGTCCCAATCGATGCGGGAGTAGCGGTAGAAGGTAGCGCTGTTAAAGCCGGTGAAGCCCATCATCCCGGCGCCGGTTTCTTCCTCCTGCTGCAGATCGTCGACGGCGGTGAAGAAGTCCATCTCCATGGTAACACGGTGGGTGGAAATGGCGTGAGCCACCTGGCAGGCAGCATCCAGGCTGAGTTCGGGCTTATCCGCCAACATACGCCCGAAAAGGGCGATATCCGGCGCGCTGGTACGTTCGCGGGTTTGCTTGATGATGTCCTTGACGATGTTTTCGAGCAGTGTTTCCTTCTCGCTGTCTTTAACTTCCGGATTGGTGATCGCCTCCCAATGCCCTAGGAGTGCATCGACGATGGATTGGAGTTCCTCAGCGCTGAGGTAGAGCAGCACACTGGTTCGCTCCGATTGAGCCTTATCCATCTTACCGGCGTAGGCGGCGGCGAAAGTTTCAGCAGCGGTCTTGGCTTCGGTCTCGGGTTTACCGGCGTTTTGCAGGGCCTGGCAAAGGGGTCGGGTGAGCCAACGAGTGCGGATGCCGGTTTCGACGGTGGTGGTTTGGGCAAAGATAGGGCAGGTGCGAATGGCGCGTTTGATGCATTGGGAGGAGATGCGCGCCCTTCGAACGCCTCCAAACTCACAATCCTTAGGGTTGTTGGTATCGTCGCGGTTCAGGTTGGATGGGGCGAAATTTTGGATGACATGTAATTCAATAAACATGGTTCACACTCCTTTGTAGAAGAAAATTTTGTTTGAATGATTTAAACGTCGATTTCATTGCTCTGCTCTCGAATCAGTAGCAGACTCCTGACGGGAGGAGCCCCAGAAGGCCGTAGCCCAACGCCTTTGGACATAGCGCTCAGGGTGTCCCCAGGCGAGAGTGTCTTTCCATAATTGATGCCAGTTGATCTTCACCTCTTTAGAGCGCAAGAAACTCACCGCCTGGCGCAGGTAGAAGGGCAGGTCTTCCGGATGGGCGGAGAGCAGGGCAACAAAGCGCCGTTCGACCGCATCCACCGTCTTCTCGGAAGCGGGCGGACGCGCCCGGGCAAAATGGTCGCCCAGATTGCCCACGTTAGTGGATTCCGGATGGAGGGCGAAGAGCGAAGCGATCAGGTAATAGGCCGTCTCGCGCCAGGGTTCGATCTCTGATGGCAGGTAAGGGATGATAAGGGGGAACATCTCAGGCGTATGGCCGGGGGGTTTCCCAAGGCCACGGCGCAAGCAGGCCAGTGCGCCGCGGTCCTCCCGTAGGCTTTCCAGATGAGA
>CAYGXU010000180.1:0-4270 GCA_964353875.1 uncultured Anaerolineaceae bacterium
AAATGGTCGCTGCATGTAGGATCCACTGCAGGCGGTTCCGAGGGAATGGGCAAGCAATGGTACAGGAGGCCATCTTCGTCGCGCATTTCAACGTAGAAAGCATCAGACCAATAGGCAGCATGACCAAAGGAATAGAAATAGCCCAAATCCGTGCGTTTGGCGGTTTGAATATGGACTCGGAGCCCGTTCACATAATCGGAAAATTCCTGGAGAAAGGAATCTCTGTTATCAATCATAGATATTTCATAGCCATAGATACTCACTGTGCTGGTATACTCATCAATCTCGAAAATAAGATCACGCTCCTCGCCCGGAGTGAGGGTAATCACCTCGCTTTCCCATGTATCGATCGTCCCTTGCACTGCATTGGGCAGGGTGTTGGACTTAAGAAAGCCGCTCCGTGGATTGAGAAGGTCAATCCATCGGTCTGCAATGGAGGCACGCCTCTGACCCATTATGCGGACAATATACTCCTTCAGCCAAGTTTCGATCAGCGCATGCTTAGGATCTTTCAAGGCGCTGGGTTCTGGCAATTGGCCCCTTCGAGGTGAGGGAATCCTTGGCCGTTGTTTCAGCAACTCAAATGCTCGGGCTACATCCAATGCCCCCCAGCCCTGATCATTGATGTCACTCCACTCAGCTCCCACAACGTCGGGGTTAGCGCCGGCGAGCAAGGCAGTATGCAAAACCAGGGGATTGAGTTCCTGCACGCTGCTCTTCCAGTATGCGCTCAGCAAAGCCGCCGCGCCAGCTACAGTTGGAGCAGCGAAAGAGGTGCCGCTCGCCATGCCGATCTCATTATTTGGTCCGGTGAGGAAGTTTCCTTGACCAAGGGCGGCGATATCCGGTCCAGCGCGGCCATCACTCAAAGGACCACGCGAGGAGAAGTAGGCAACCCGCGTCTCATCGGTATGGCGAAGGGTGAGGCCAAGACCAGGGGATTCTATGCCATCTCTCAAACCACGAAATTCATAGAGAACACGTGTCGTCGGGGCATAATCCAATGCTCCAACGGCGAGGGAGAGATAGGAAGTAGCTGGTGACCCAATGGTGTTGGGAGCTGGCCCATTATTCCCGGCACTTGTGACCACGAGCATCCCCGCTTTCACCAACTCTTCAATGAAACGATCGAATGCGTCCAGACCATCCGCCGGGGTTGGACCGCCGAGGCTCATATTGACAATATCGATATCCAGCAATCTTTCCTTCTTCAGGGTCAAAATATGGTCGAGGCCATTCAAGATGACTGAGGTCGGTGTGCTTCCGCCCTTTGCAGAGAAGACCTTAACTGGATAGATCTTGGCCGCAGGCGCTTGACCCAAAATTGGGATAAAATCTGGTCCCCAGGGTAAATAGGGGGACATGGATTGATAGAGGATGTGATCAGGATCGGAGAACGAAATCGAGCAGGAAGAGGCGACCTCCCCGCCCACAAAGGTCCCATGATAGATGTTTCTTGGATCTGTAGCCGGAATCCCATCGTTCGTAGCGTTATAGCCATTGGGGTAACCTGGCGCGCCGATCACAGCATGACTCAGACAGGTATTCGGGACCGTGCCCGTGTCAACGATGGCTACAATTGATCCCTTTCCGTAATTCGTCTCCTTCCAGATTTTATATGCGCCAGTAAAGGAATAATTTGCGAATCCCTCCGGCAAGATTCCCGGGTTAATTGTCATCGGCTCGATAGGCTGGACTTGCACTCCCTCAATGTCGTCTACGAAGAAAACCATGGGATACTCTGGCTCTTCTTCGGGGTTCAGGCTATCGTGCAAATAGACCATTCGATCCTTCTCGACTTTGATCACCTGCGTGAGCTCAGATACCTCAGTCAATCTGGAAGCGGGGATGGTCACTGCGACCGCAGGCACATTTCGATAGCGGAATCTGACGGTTCCGCCCAAAGAGCGGATAATGGAAGCTACGGCATCAGGCGGTCCGTCTGTCTGGATGATGACCTCAACTGGTGGAGTCTCCTCCTCATCTGCAAACGAGGTAGATGGAGTCAGCATACAAAATGCAAAAACAAAGACGAATAGCAAATAGCACTTGGTTTTCATGTTTTCATCCTTGCTTTCTATATAAAAGGAGGAAATAACCCTGGCAGTGGTCAGGGCTTTGGGTGGTGGCCTAATAAGCCTTCCTCCGGCGGATTGAGTGTTAAGGCTTGCTACAATGTTGATTATCGGAAATTGCCCGATATCCCCATGGCTAATTGAAATGGTGAGGGTTCGATGGAGAGATATTGGGGCAGAATGAAGAGTCTTTTACGGCTCAATCATTTTGATGAAGAAAGATTGGCCCCCCGCCAATCGATCTCTAAGTTAAAAATCCCTCCTTTCTCTCTGTAAATGACTCCAAGCTGGTTTTGCCATTTTATGCGGACTATTGGAGCGCTCTCAGTGTATATCAATTTCTTGAGTGAATCAATAGGTTTCTGCTATTACATGTCTCAGGAAGAACCCCAAACGGAAAAACATGTGCATTGATGAAGTTCGTTCCGTCAGTGAAGAGGCCATCAATGGGGTTGCACCAGTATTTCGATGAATTACGAGTCATTAATTATTTATCGACAATATGCCTCCCTCCCCTCAGCACTTGAAAGACAGGGATGAGAAAACTTGCTTTCAGGTGACAATCAGGTGAGAATTGTTAAGATCAAAATCTCAATGCGATAGGAATTTTGGCTCCTGCAGGAGTGATACTTCCCTTGAAGTCCCTCGTATGGCGATTAACGATGCCATGACTCATTCAGAGCCTTTTGTCATCACTTAGACATTTTTTTATTTAAGGAAGCAAATCATCATGTTAAACCGCATTAAAGAATTTCTTATCGGACCTCCATTCCCTTCTTACTTACAAAAGCATGAGCGGCTTGACAAAATCCGCGCCCTGGCAGCCTTTTCCCCCGATGCGCTTTCCTCCATCGCCTATGCCAACCAGGAGATTTTCCTTGGATTCGTGGTTGCGGGTAGCGTGGGTCTTTCCCTTTCGTTCCCAGTGGGTTTGGCAATCACGCTGCTCCTGGCTCTGCTGGCGCTTTCTTACTTCCAGACCATCCACGGCTATCCTAGCGGCGGAGGATCTTATATCGTAGCGAAGGACAACCTCGGTACGAAACCAGGGCTAATAGCAGGGGCGGCTTTGCTAATGGATTATCTGCTTACAGCGGCAGTAAGTCTCACGGCTGGGGTAGAAGCCATAGCTTCTGCCTTTCCTGGGCTGTGGGATCATAGATTGACAGCTTCGCTTATTTTGTTAACGATCATCACATTGCTTAATCTTCGTGGACTGCGAGAGACCGGCACTGCAATGGCTATCCCCGTCTACTTCTTCCTCCTAGTGTATTTGCCCATGTTATTGTATGGTGCAGTAAGACTATTCTCTGATGGTGTTGTTGAAATCTCCGGATCCGCGCCGATCGCGAGTGAGCCGTTGACAATCTTCCTTGTGCTTCGTACCTTTTCTTCTGGCTGCACAGCGCTCACCGGCATTGAAGCTATTAGCAATGGAGTACCGGCATTTCGACCACCCGAATCCAAGAATGCTGGAAGAACACTCCTCGTCATGGCATTACTGATGGCGGTGCTCTTTGCAGGAAGTATTGGTTTGACGCAATACCTGGGGGTTGTCGCAGGACCTGAGGAGACAATTCTTTCAGCCTTGGCACACAAGTTATTGGGCAATGGTTTCTTTTACTATGTGATCCAAATCAGCACAATGATGATCCTCGCTGTCGCTGCTAATACTAGTTTCGCTGACTTCCCACGCGTGTCTGCGATCTTAGCAGGTGATGGCTTCCTCCCGCGACAATTGAAGACTATTGGAGATCGGCTAGTATTCACAAATGGGATTCTTGTTCTAGCTGGAGCAACAGGAGGGCTTATCATCCTTTTCCGAGCTGAGACCCATGCGTTGGTCCCTCTCTTTGCAGTCGGTGTATTTTTGGCCTTTACCCTTTCACAGGCAGGGATGGTCATCCATTGGTGGAGGGAACACGGAAAACGTTGGTGGTTAAAAGCTGTTATCAATGGCCTTGGAGCTATCGCTACAGGGATCACGTTGTTTGTCGTGGGCGTGAGCAAATTCTTACAGGGGGCTTGGATCATAATCGTTTTAATACCTATCCTTGTAATTATTTTCCTGCGAATTCGGGCTCATTATGCGGAAGTAGCAAAGGAGCTTTCGATGGGAGGTTTGCCCCCTTCTTTGCAGCCGATGCCATCGCCGCGCTTGATTATTCCTATCTCGGGCGTGCATCGTGGAGTAG
>CAYGXU010000181.1:0-2590 GCA_964353875.1 uncultured Anaerolineaceae bacterium
CCGCTTTTCCTGCAGGCTGCCGCCGCGATAGGTAAAGACCCCTTCAGTTGCCAGGATTGTCAGGCGGGAGTTGTCGGCGCCGAAAGCCAGACCGAGGATGGCGCCCGCATTCGGATGAATCACATGATAAGGGGGAGTAGCCGCTGCGGGAGCCGGAGAAGAAACTGGGATAGGTGTAGCAGTTAGGGTCGGAGTGGAAGCCAGTTGCGGGATAGGTGCGACGGTTGGGGTTAGAGTGGCAATTTCCGTTGGTGTGGATGCCGGGGTCTTGCTGGGTGGTATGGCAGAAGGTGAGCAGGGAACAAGCGTCCGTTCCGGTTCTTCAGTCGCAGAACATCCTGATAGGAAGAGGACCAAAATGAGAGCAAAGGCAATCGCCAATTTTTGTACAGATGTGCTGGAGTTCATCGCCGACTCCTTCTTGCTGATGAACGATCCCCAACTGAGATCGACACCCGCGCCGGAAAGGATTGAGATCGGCGGATCATGAGGTGCTGCCTAATGTCCCACTTTCCGAAACAAGGTGTGAGCAGATCATGGTCTGGAAGCCCTTCGGCTTTGAAAACGCACAGTCCCGATTTTTGTTGCATTCAATCAATCCATTCGAAATTGCGGTCTCATAAAGAAAGATACCCTGGCGTTGTCTCACACATATGGCAGGAGTGTTACGGTTTCGTCACAGTGTGGAGGCTTGCGGGGGATTTTCTAGGGGCAGGAAATAGTGGTTGAATTGCGTCGACCGCAGCCAAGCCCTTTCGTTCGTGCGGGGCAGTCATTGGCTCTTCCAGGCGGATCAAGCTGACCGGATCATTCAGATCGAAATAGTTCGTCAAATCTAAGGAGAGGAAAATACTCACCAGGATTGTCTGGCGGCTTTGGCGGGGACCCAATCATAGCAGCGATCTGGCTGTGTCGAAGGGCAGCGCGAATACTGGCAACGAGAGTGCTTATTTCAATCATAGAGGTATAAAAGCATGAAAAATCCAATATGCGGCTAGAAAATCCATGGTATTTTTGCTCTTCTCAATCGGCATAATCCCCCTTGTGCTTCAGGGCTTTTTCCGGCATGTCATATGGTTTTTCGTCCTGATTCTTAGAAGATCAGTTGCGATGATATGCAAGTTAGGTGTCTTCTGCAGAGGAGTTTCTGATAAATAGCCGGCGCATTGCTGTTTGAGAATTGTCAGGGCACCTTGGTATGGGGAAGACTTATTGATTCCGGAAAGTGTCGCCTTCTCTTAGCTAAAAACCCTTCGCATTTTCTCGCAATAATATTGGACGTTTTCCCAACGCGCCTCGATTGGAAGGCGATGGTCAGGGCAGGGGATGTATCCGCCCAACTCTACCAAAGGACGAAGACGATCGATCTCTCCATCAATGGCCGGATAATCCATGCCAAAGATGTGCTTATTCACACCACCCACACCACGTAAATCGCGGCCATATTTCTCGCGCCAGGGTTGGATGCTGGCGCTCCAAGTTCCAACCTCGATAGGGAACATCGTGTTGACACCGTTCTCTAGCCAAATGGGGATGAGTGCGTCGATCTTGCCGTCACAGTCGAGCGAAACGATCTGGATATTGTAGGAACGAAGCAGGTCGGTGATCCGGCGGTAGTTCGGTCCAATCTTAGCGGCAAAGACTGTTGGGTTGATCAGAGGCCCGCCTTTGTAGCAGATGTCCTCCCAGAAATGGGCATAATCGAACCGAACGCCGGTTTCCAGAGCAGCTTTCACCCCCTGATAACATAGATCCGCCACCGTCTCAACCATTTCGTCGAAAAGTGGCTCATCGTCATATAGGAGATAGCTCATGCCGAACAAACCCAGCCAATCGCGAATCACACCCAGCAGGCTACCGCAATTCAAGCCGCGCGGCCTTTGATTAACCTCATTCAATAACGCTTCGCGACCACCCGCATCAAAGCGTTTGACTTCTTGGCCAACGGTGACCATGGCTTCGTTGATGCGGCTCGGGTCAAACTGCAGACGAGGTCTGTAGATTTCTTTCCACTCCTCGGGACCCTTGAGTAGGTGATCAACCTCCATTGGTATGGTAAGTATGCCAGGCTTCTCAATAATGAAGGCGCCGTTCTTGTTCATTACGACGCGGCTTCCATCAGGACGTTCCTCAATCACCTTCGTTTCCAGGCCAGGATGGAGGCGAGTAACCCAATTGAAGGTGGCTCCCCAGTTGAAGTCGAAACCCAATTGCTCGTTCAGTTTCAAATCGACCGGGTTGCCATCATCCCATTGACGGGCTTCTTGTTCGCTAAGATGGCCCTCGGCAGCCCATTTCAGAAGCGTCTCTTTCCAGTAACCGAAGTGAACCAGGGGAAGACGATCATAGGGTTGGTAATTCAATATAGCCAGTGTGCGTTCACGATTGGTCATCATTGCTTTATTAAAGCTCCGTTTTTCTTTGATCTGATTGGAGAGCTCTGCAATTATGATTGTACTTAGTGAAACCGGTTTCAGGAAGATTTCATTTATTTGGATTGCGGGCGGTTCGTGTCTGTAATCATCGGCAATGAAGTGTTTGAAGAAATGATTATGCGGGGTATGATTATCGAGCGTTTCTTTTATGGAAA
>CAYGXU010000181.1:2690-4269 GCA_964353875.1 uncultured Anaerolineaceae bacterium
TGTGGGATCTGGTGGATCCGGCAGTGGATCCGCTTTCTGCGGAGAATATCCTCATCTTTGCTACCGGTCCGCTTACCGCCAGCGGCGCGCAAACTTCCAATCGGTTCACCGTAACGACCAAGAGCCCTCTTACCGGGACGGTTTGTGACTCTAACAGCGGCGGTTGGTGGGGGATGCAGTTCAAGCGAACCGGATACGATGCTCTCATCGTACGCGGTAAGGCCGAGAAACCGGTGATGATCGAAATTGCTGGGGATGGCAACATCGATATCCAGGACGCATCCCATCTTTGGGGGAAAACCGTCTCAGAAACTACGGCCTTTCTAGGGCAAGATAACTCCAAACGCAATGTCCTCTGCATCGGTCCGGCAGGCGAGAAGGGGGTCCGTTTCGCTGGCATCATGAATGATGGTACACGCGCGCTGGCGCGCGGCGGCCCAGGCGCAGTGATGGGAAGTAAGAACCTGAAGGCGATTGTGGTTGAGGGGAGGGGGAAGGTCAATTCCAGCGATCAGGAATTGTTCAAATTCATGCTCTATGAAATTGGAAAATTGATCAAGTCCAATCCCATCACCTCCCAGGCATTCCCAGAATTTGGCACCGCGGCGGTGATGAATGTTGTCAATGAGATCGGCTCGTTGCCCACGCGTAATTTTCAGCAATCACAGTTTGAAGGCGCCGAACGGATCAGCGGCGAACACCTGGCCGATACCATCCAGATTGGGAACAAGGCCTGTTGGGCTTGCCCAATCGCCTGCACCCGCGAAACCAAAACCGCTAATGCCAGCGGCGAAGGTCCCGAGTACGAGACGGCCTGGGCTTTCGGAGCGCAGTGCGGTATTGACAATCTGGAGACGATCGCCGAGGCCGGTTACCTGTGCAACGATCTTGGTTTGGACACCATCTCTACCGGCAACACCATCGGTTGTGCCATGGAGCTGGCAGAGAAAGGGTTGATCCAGAGCGATCTGCGCTTTGGCAGCGCAAATCTGTTGCTCAATCTGATCAAGGATATTGCATACAGGCATGGCCTGGGGGATGAATTGGCTGAAGGCAGTTATCGTTTTGCTGCACAATGTGGCGCGCCCGAACTCTCGATGAGTGTAAAACAACTCGAATTGCCGGCCTATGACCCGCGTGGGATGCAGGGGCAGGGCCTGCTCTATGCTACCTCCAACCGCGGCGGGTGTCATATGCGTGGCAACATGCTGGGTCCGGAGGTGTTGGCGCTGCCACGCTTGGTCGACCGCTTCGCCACGCAGGGGAAGTCCGGCATCGTAGCTGTGCACCAGAACGAGGCTGCTGTGGTCGACAGCCTGGTGCTCTGTCGTTTCGCCAACATGGCGGTCTCGGTCGAGTTTTTCGCCCGTATGCTTAACGCCGTCAGCGGTCTGAAATTCAGCGCCAATGATCTACTGCAAGTGGGCGAACGGGTTTGGAACATGGAACGTCTGTATAACCTGCGAGAGGGTTTTACTAAAGCGGATGATACACTGCCGTATCGCCTGCTGCATGAACCGGTTATCGATGGACCAAGCAAGGGGTATACCGTCAACTTGGCGCCCATGCTCGAGGAATA
>CAYGXU010000182.1:0-4262 GCA_964353875.1 uncultured Anaerolineaceae bacterium
ACCTGGAACGCGCCCAGCGTCTTCGAATCGGAACAGGCCTGGGAGGCTGCATTCCAGGCAACTGTCGGAGAGCTGCCCGAGCTGGAAAAATTCAAGGGACATCTAAGCGAGGGTTCATCGATATTGGCAGAGGCTTTAGAGATTGCTGAACGAATCCTTCGTCAGGTGGGGAAGATCGCTGCCTATGCTGTGATGTCTCATTCGGTCGATACGACTGAACAAGCGGCGGCAGGAAGATACGCCAAGGCACAGGGATTATATAGCAAGGTGCTCGCTGCGACAGCCTTCATCGATCCGGAATTGCTTACAATCGGTACGCAGCAACTCCAAGAGTGGATCGAATCCGAACCACGCCTGCCCATTTATGGACACTATATCGATGACCTCTTCCGCAAACAAGCGCATGTGCGTTCGGCGGAGGTGGAGGAGATTCTTGGAATGCTCGTTGATCCATTTGCGGCTGTGGCTGGAACGACGCGCATGTTGACCAATGCGGATTTCAAATTCCCGCCAGCCATCGCCGCCGATGGCAAAGAGGTAGCGGTAACCCATGGGACCATCAATCGAATCCTGGCTGAGGCAGATCGCGAGGCGCGTCGCACAGCCTGGGAGAACTACGCAGACCTCTATCTGGCGCACAAAAACGCGCTGGCCAACAATCTGATCACCTCCATCAAGCAGAATGTCTTTCGTATGCGCGCCAGAGGTCACTCATCCACGCTCGTAGCGACGCTTTTTGGGAATAATATCCCCGTCGAAGTCTTCCATAATTTGATCGAGACCTTCCAACATAACTTGCCCACCTGGCATCGCTATTGGGAGATCCGGCGCAAGGCATTGGGGGTGGATCGTCTGCATTCTTATGATATCTGGGCGCCCCTGACGCAGGAACGTACCAAGATCCCTTATGAGCAGGCGGTCGACTGGATCTGCGAGGGCTTGATGCCCATGGGGGAGGAGTATGTCTCCATCTTGCGCCAGGGCTGTCTGCAGAACCGTTGGGTAGATGTATACCCCAATCAAGGCAAACGAGCCGGGGCATTCTCGGCTGGATCGCCCGGGACTCATCCCTTTATCCTCACAAGCTATGCCGACACCATCTTCAGCATGAGCACATTGGCCCACGAATTGGGACACTCGATGCAGTCATACTTCACCTGGCAAAATCAACCGCTCGTTTACTGCGATTACTCGCTTTTTGTGGCCGAAGTAGCCTCCAACTTCCATCAGGCGATGGTGCGTGCCCACCTGCTTGAGCATCATCCTGAGCCTGCCTTCCAAGTCAATATCATCGAAGAGGCGATGTCAAACTTCCATCGATATTTCCTCATTATGCCTACCTTAGCGCGCTTCGAGTTGGAGATACATCAGGCAGTGGAAAGAGGCGAAGCGCCCACCGCAGATGGGATGATCGAACGCCTGGCGGAATTCTTTGCCGAGGCGTACGGCGAGGCGATGCACATCGATCGCGATCGGGTGGGGATACAGTGGGCGATTTTCTCCCATCTTTATGTTGACTATTATGTCTTCCAGTATGCCACCGGCATCTCCGCCGCGCATGCGCTTGCCAAACGCATCCTCTCTGGGGAAAGGGGCGCAATCGAGGATTACTTGGCCTTTTTGAAGGTCGGTGGTTCGCTTTACCCATTGGATGCGCTTGAAATGGCTGGTGTGGATATGGCCAAGCCCGATGCTATAAATGAAACCTTTGGCGTGCTTGCAGGGATGGTGGATCGGTTGGAAGGGCTTCTGAGGTAGGCAATGGATTCCAGGCTGGCAAATGCAGAAGTGACGGTTAATGGTTCCTTACCGTTAAAGGGTAAAGATCACACTCATCTCTTGAACCGAATAGCCGCCTATTGATAAATGATGGTCTGGTGGATTTGCTCGCCAGGAGCCGCCTTAGGACGATGTATAGGCCCCTCTTCGACGTTATTTACTCAGTCCGAATCAGGGAGTACGGGCAGCCTTGGGGGATGTGATGCACAGACAGGGGATGGAATGCACGACGCAAATGTTCGGCCAGGCTGATCATTCCCGGCTCCTCGCTCACCGTGTGGTTGACGACGATGAGCGGCATGTCCAAGTCGATCGCCAAAGCTGCATCGCGCCAATAGCTGATGCCGTCGTCCGTGCAGAGCGCCAGATCGGGATGATAGGCCTGGATGAAATGCAACAGAGGCGTGACCGCTCCTGTACCGATGGCCAGGCGGGTGACGGCTTTATCGGCGGAGCCGATCAGCTGCACAGCTTCCTGGCCCAGGGAAACCGTTTGGCGCGCGACCTGCCGGGCGACCTCTAGCGCCGTTCTTCCGGATACATCGTATATTCGATAATATCCCTCACCGGCAATGGCCGGGCCCAATTGTAGCCACCTTGCCCAGGAATCGGGGATGCCCTCACCCGGATACTGGTCCCAAACATCGTGGCAGCGCAGGATGACCATGCCTGTAGCTGCGATCCACTCCTGCTTGGCGATCACTTCAGGTATATTTAGGAAGCGAGGATCGTTATCCTCATGGCTGAAGTAGGTAGGCTCATGGGTGATGAACAGGTTACAGTCGAGTTGTAAAGCCTCTCTCAAAGCCCAAATACTGCTCATCCAGGAAACGGCGATGGCAATCAATTCGGTCTCGGGGTCGCCGGCTTTGAACCCATCCACCGTGTTTTGTGGATCGACCCAGCCGCGCCCCAGAGAGAGTAAATAGGAGTGAATTTGGTGTGCTTTCATCGGCTTCAAAGTGACTGAGGCGGGACGCACCCGCCTCAGTCATAAGGCATTCATCCCAGGAGCGGTGGACGTTATGCCATTACGATTAAATCACTTCCAGCTCGTCTCGGCTAGGGAAAGACGGGAAGGGCGCGCTGGGCAAAGCCTGGTACCAGTAGGCGACCGAGGCGATATCGTCCTGCAAGGGTAAGTAGCGACCACCGCTTCGCCAACCGAGGGCCTGGATCGTCACCTTTAAATCCTGTTTGAAGCGGATGGGGTCGGGGATGTGCCAGCGGTACATGCCGAAACGCATCTGAGATTGGAATTGCCCGTCTGAAGGGATGATTTGGTGCAGACCGGCATAAGGGGTGGTGAATTCCTGGTATTGCTTGGTTTGGGGGTTGACAAAGCCGTAGGAACCGCAGAAATAGTCCTCCGTCCCTGTGCCGCAGATCGTCGGGTATTCCTCATCGCCATCGAGGTAGAATTTAATTTCTCCCTCACCCCACCAGCCAGCATTGTTGACGCCCCAAGCCATGGATGTGCCCACGTAGTGTCCCTGACCGCGTACATTGTCCAGGATGGTATAGACTTGCTGATACGGAAGCGGATTGACGCGGCGGAACTGGGCGTGGAAATAGGCCATATCGTCGGGCACATCGGTGAGGGTGTAATTGATCTGATAGAAAAGGGTTAGCTTCTCGTCATTGAGATTGGTGATGGTCATACGGCAGTGCTTGCGGAAGGGCATCTCCCAATAGGAGTTGAAACCGCTGCCCGGGTTGACGCAGATGGGCAACGAGGTGAGCTGGGAGTAACGGCCCCAGCCGGAGGCGAAGAAGTCGCCCAGGGGACATTCGACCGAGGGCTGCTGCTGGCCATCCCAATAGATGCGCAGGAGGCTGAAACGCCAATTGCCGGAGGGAGTCATCCACATCTGTTGGATGGCGCCGGGACCCTGGATATCCGTCAGGGTGAAAGTCTGGTTTGCTTCGATCACCACATAGGGCGAGATCTTCCAGCCGGGTCCCAGGTCGCGGGCGCAAGAGGCGGCCGGGCCTTCGGTTGCCATGCCTCCCTGGCCTTTTTCTCCATGGAAATTTTCAGGGCTGATGGAGCGCGTCTCCGCCGGGGAGAGGCGCGCCAGATTGCCCATGTGCATGCCTAATCCGTTGAACGTTGTCATATCCCTTGCCTTTCATCGTTGAAGGTTGGTAATTCTGATAAGAGGTTAACTCTGATCGAAGTCGGGTCATGTTCATAATGATACATCAGGGCGGCAGGAATCATGCCACCAGATTTCTAGGTTCGTGATGAGGAGCGGGTGAATGGCTTTGGATGCCACGAAGTAAGGTGCGCTAAAACAATTGCGCTGTTTGGTTTTCGTGAGTGGAGCAAGCCGCATCTGCCCTCCTCCATCACGACCTGCTGCCAAGCTGTCCCTTTCTTTTGCTAACCTTGAGGAGGGTGTATTCCGTCTGATGTTGCATATTACCGTGTTGAGGGAGACAGCGGTGTGGGACCATTCCAAAAGAGCAGTTCCTACATT
>CAYGXU010000183.1:0-4234 GCA_964353875.1 uncultured Anaerolineaceae bacterium
GAGCAAGATTTGCTTCCAGCTTAGATTCATTCTCCCTCCTCCCACGAAATTTCACGATCCCCCTCGTGCCCGTCATCCAAATGAGTCATTATCCGAAGTAACAATGCAGGGCTTTCCTCTGTCTGTTGACCGAAGGCAACCCCGAAGGGGACCAAGACGAGGGTGGGCTCTTTGCAGGAGAGCTGATGCCAACAGCCATGGCTGGGGGATGTGAGACGGAGGTCGTGCCACGCAAAATGAACTTGCCCTTCCAACAGAGCCCAAATCTCATCGGCCATAACACGTAGACGCATCTTACTTTTCGAGTTTGATTTTAAGTGGATGATCTCGGTTGCGCCAAAACGACGCAGGAGGTGGTCATCTTCGCTCAATATGGGCAGGTAAAAACCCTCCTCGCTATTTTGAGGCTGCAGTTTGCGAATGTAGAGATCGTGAATCGGCGCTTGGAAATCCATCGGATTGATCTGACAAGTGCGTATTGTTTTTAGGCTATATACTATTTATATCATCTTGATCCGCAATCATGTGTAAAATCCCTGGGACGCGACTATGATCCGATTCATCTTAGGGATTCTTCGCTCCACTGCGTTCCGCTCAGAATGACATAAGCTTATTATTATCAAAACCTGGTTTATTAAGTCAACTGCATCCCACCATCAACAACGAAGGTCTCGCCGGTGATATAGTCGTTCATCAAAAGGAAGACGACTGCATTGGTGATGTCCTTTGGAACCCCGGCTTTTTGAAGGGGCGACTTAATGGCCAATTGCTGCCAACGCTGATCGTCCATGCCATCTGGCTGCAGCACCAGACCAGGAGCCACAGCATTCACACGGATCTCCGGCGCCAAGGCCAGCGCAGCGACTTTGGTTAACATTTCGACGCCTGCTTTGCTGATGCTGTGGGCAGGGAAATTGGCCCATGGTCGTCTGCCGATGACATCGGAGATGTTGACAATCGCTCCACGGCCTTGCGATTTCATCCTCCTCGCTGCTTCCTGGAGGCAGAAGAAGGCAGCTTTCAGGTTGAGATTGATCGTCTGCTCCCAATCCTGCTCGGAGACTTTGAGAAAATCTATGCGCTGTAGACAGGCAGCGGAATTGACCAAGATATCCACTCGTCCGTAAACTCGATCAACCTCTTGAAAAAGGGCGCCGATCGAGTCAACTTGGCGTAGATCGGCCTGAACAGCTATAGATTGAACACCGAGAGCCTCGATCTCACTTAGCGTTTTAACCGCCTCTTGCTCGGCATGATGGTAGTGTATCACGAGATGACAACCCTCCTGGGCTAATGCCAGGGCGATATGCTTCCCTAGGCGATGGGCTGAGCCGGTTACTAGAGCGACCTTCCCTGCTAACTGCATGGTCCTTTCTCCTTTTTGTTTCGAATAATATTCCCTTTTTCTGCTGATTAGCCCCGGAACAAATGAGAGAGGAAGAACCATAAATTTGCTGGGCGCTCCGCAAGTCGGCGAACGAAATAGGGATACCATTCTGTCCCGTAGGGTACATAGACGCGAACGGGGTAGCCCTGCTCAGCCAAGGAATATTGCAAGTTAGTACGAATGCCGTAAAGCATCTGAAATTCGAGTGCCTGTCGAGGAAGCCCTACTTGGTCAGCGTATTGTCGGGCGAATTCGATTCGTTTCTCATCGTGGGTGGCGATAGCGGTAAGCGGGGGCAATTTTCCGTCTCTGGCAGCGACCTTAGAGCCTTGTTCGAGGGCAGCATCGATGATGAGTCTCGTCAGCAGATCGAAATTGCCATCCACATCTTTCTTCTTGGGGAATGCGACTTCAGGCGGTTCTTTATATGCACCTTTCACAAGACGAATCCTTGTCCCTTGAGATAACAAGGTGCGCACATCGGATTCGCTGCGGTAGAGATAGGATTGGATCACCAGTCCAACATTGTTCAAACCACTCTCTCTTATGGCTTGATAGATGGCGAGGGTCGCGTCGATGACGGGGGAGTCCTCCATATCGATGCGGACGAAAATACCCAATTCAGATGCCTGGTGAGCGATGGCGAGTATGTGATGCAGGCAAAGGTCCTTGGCGAGGCTGAGGCCTAACTGGGTTAATTTGAGTGAGACGCAGGCTTTTATCCCTTCACGATCGATCTCCTTGAGCAGTGTTAAATACGATTCTTTGCTGGTTTCGGCTTCTTCGGGACGAGTGACATGCTCGCCGAGATGGTCCAATGTCGTGTAAAGTCCGCGTTGGTTGATTTTTCGGATGGCTTGAATGGCCTCAGGAAGTGTATCCCCAGCGATGAAACGGGCGGCAGCTCTGCGAGCAAAACGCCAGCGCGTGACGATATTGCGAGCCCAGACAGCTTTTGAGAGGTAGATCAAAAGAGTGCGTAGCAAGGGAATGCTCCTATCATTATGGAAATAGATTTACCTGCGGCATCAGGCAAGTGCCAAACGAGAACGCATACATTGTAAATCCAGATCTGTGGATTTTCATAAGCAGTTCACGCGGTTGAACGTCCTCATGTTGGATCAGTGCGTAGGTCCTGGCATGATCTACGCGAAGGCGGGTGGTCCCTTCTTCATGAAAAAGATCCTCAGTGAAATTATCTTTTGAGAGCGGGTTATCGTCTTGATAAAGTTCGACAATATTGGGCGCGTGAAGCGCCAGGGATTGCTCGACAGGATCCGGAGTAGGAGCCAATACTGCATTGACTGACGCGGCGTGATACTTCAGGAGGAGAGTGCCCTCCTCACTGACGAGGGTCAGCCCGTCTTTGTAGGTTTGCCACCATCCTCCCAAGTAAAATCGATCCTGTTCCCGCTCTTGAGGGATTTGGAAAAGGGTGGGGACCTTGATCGGTTTTTCCCGATTGCCAATGGCATCTGCTTGTAATTCAGGCGTCGTGGGGTAACAAACTGCACCGAGAGCGTCCTCAGGGCGAAGAGGTGCAAGGGGATTCGGGAGTTGAATTTCGGGATGCATGCATTTCAATAGGGTTTGGATAGCTTCCTCTGCCTGCGCATAGCCACGATCGCCAATCTGTTGATAGCGGATATAACCATCTGCATCGAGTAGATAGATCGTCGGCCAGTATCGGTTGGCATAGGATTGCCACACGATTTGATCGTTATCGAGGAGCACCGGCCAAAGGATACCCAGACGCCCCACAGCCATCTTCACCTGCCCCCGATCACGAGCGAAGGCAAACTCCGGCGTATGGACCCCGATGATCGTCAGCCCCAGATCCGAATAGCGTCTATGCCAAGCGCGAAGGTAGGGCAAGGTGCGTATACAGTTGATGCATGTGAAATCCCAAAAGTTAATCAGCACCACTTGCCCCCGCAGGCTGGTCAACGTGATCGGATTGAGTGTGTTGACCCAAAGCGCCTGGGGGAATTCGGGAGCGTGGACATTCGGCTGACTCAGTTCCATCCCTTCCATTTTATCAATGAATGGGATGGTCTGCTTATATGAAGACACAGCCAAATGATCATCGGGCGTCTTCACGAGCAACGCATTATTACAGTAAAACTCCTACTTTGAGACATTTTGTCTTAAAACTGGATCGTATAACTTAAAAAAACCATTCTGGCGAGGGAAAGTAAAACAAGCATGAAGAGATGAAATTCCTTGACATTCTCTGCGATGTGGATTGCCATTCACGCCTATTGTATCGGATGATAGAATCTCTGGTCTATGATAGAAGAGACAAAACCCTCGATGCGATATCACCGTGATTGGGAACCATTTCCACCCACTCAGCCGCTTCAGATCGAGAAACCCAAGAAAAGGCGCGGTTGTTCGGCGATTTTCTTTGGATTGGTATTTGGTTTCCTGATAGTAGTTTATCTTTTGGCCCCAACGAGGAAAAATATCCTTCTTTTGGGTATCGATCGCGCCCCCGAGGGGACGGATGTATCCCGAACGGACACCATCATTCTCACAACTATCATCCCCCTGAAGCCCTATGTCGGTATGCTGTCGATCCCGCGCGATCTCTGGGTTCTGATTCCGGGGGTAGGCGAGAATCGGATCAATACGGCGCATTTCTTTGCTGAAAGCACAACGCCAGGCACGGGACCGAGTGCAGCGATGGAAACGGTGGCATCGAATTTTGGCGTGGACGTTGACCACTATGTACGTTTTCGCTTCGAAAGCCTGGTTGAATTTGTCGATGCGTTTGGAGGGGTGCAAATGAACCTTGACCAACCTACGGCAGGGTATCCGCCGCGGGAGCACATGCTTACCGGAGAA
>CAYGXU010000184.1:0-4211 GCA_964353875.1 uncultured Anaerolineaceae bacterium
AGTGAATGCTTCGCCCTTACCATCCCTGGCAATATGAGTGCCAAAGATAGAATAGGGCTGATCTCTTAAGATAGCCCCACACCACCCCAAATCTGGCCGCGGGAGTACAGGATGCAACACTCCGTGGAATGCACCCGATACGATGCGTTGACTTGGATTTCCATGCCGTGATATGATAATGAGGCGATATTGGGTGGGTATCTTTCTGATCTACCCAGAACGCCTGGTTTTATTGCTTTATTCTTCTATTCTGCAAGGGATGAACGCCATCGGCGATATGTTTTTAGAACGAGCATTCTGCCGATAGCGGATAATCGTCGAAGAAGGCAGGGGCCCCCTCAGGGTGGGCGCCAAACCGGGCGTTCACCCTATCTTTATCTTTAAGGAGGAAAATTGAAGCATGAGTGCAGATACTATTGTAAGACTGATCGGAATGGTCTTACTTTCGATCGGAGGCGCTTTCCTTGGTCGCAATCTCGCAATTATGATGGATCAGCCAATTGAATTGTGGAGTGCTGCAATTGCATTGCTTGGTTCGCTGACCGGATTGGTCGCCACACCTCTCATTACTGTTCGTCCATTACGTATGTTACGCGTTCGTTTGGCTCAGGTTTCAGCGCCAAAAATGTTGTCCGGTTTAATCGGTCTTGGGATAGGGCTGATCATTGCTGCTTTGGTATCTTTTCCAGTATCCTTGCTCCCTCCACCTTTTGGACAAATTCTCCCATTCATTGGGGCAATTATTTTCAGTTATATCGGGGTATCTGTTTTCGTGATGAGGCAGAATGACATCTTCAATATCCTCAAGAGTCGGTTTTCCCTCCCGGCCGAGGAAAACTCTCGCGGTCGCTCAGAACGGAATGTCCTTCTGGATACCAGCGTGATCATTGACGGGAGGATTGCGGATATCGCTCGAACGGGTTTCATTACAGGATCGATGTTAGTACCTTCTTTTGTGCTCAATGAAATTCAGCATATTGCCGATTCTTCGGATAGTCTCCGAAGACAGCGGGGCAGACGAGGTTTGGATATTCTCAATCGTATGCAAAAGGATTCAATGATCCCATTTCGCATCACGGATCTGGACGTTGAGGGTGTCCATGAGGTCGATGATAAGCTGGTTATCCTGGCGAAACAGCTACGTTGCCCGATTTTAACAAATGATTACAATCTCAATCGAGTGGCTGAATTACAAGGGGTGACGGTTTTAAATATTAACGAACTTGCCAATGCCGTTAAAGCGGTTTATATCCCGGGCGAGGCATTAGAGGTGCTGGTTATCCAAGAAGGAAAAGAGCTTGGACAAGGGGTAGGATATCTGGATGATGGAACGATGGTTGTTATCGAGGAAGGCAAAGATTACATTGATCGGACGATTTTAGTCACTGTAACCAAAGTTTTGCAGACCGCAGCCGGGAGAATGATCTTTGCCCGACCAGAAAGAGGATGAGATCTTATTGAATGTGGGAGTGAAGAAGTATGTCTTTGCGGATTTATAACACGCTGACGCGTTTAAAAGAATCCTTTGAAACAATCGAGCCGGGGAAAGTCCGTTTGTATGTTTGCGGTCCTACGGTATACGATAGCGCGCACGTGGGGCACGCCATGTCCTCGATTGTTTTTGATATCATCCGCAGATATCTGGAATACAAGGGATATCAAGTGCGCCATGTGATGAACTACACGGATGTAGATGACAAAGTCATCCAACGGGCAAACGCTCTTGGAGTCGAACCCGCTCATTTAGCGGAGCGTTATATCAGTGAATACGATCGACATCTGCAGCAACTGAATATCTTGCCTCCCGATGTAAAGCCCAGGGTCTCTGAAGAGATGGAAACCATCCTGCAGTTGGTCCAGGACCTTATAGAAAAGAACTTTGGGTATGTTGTGGATGGGGATGTTTATTTCCGCGTCTCCAAGGATGGTGATTACGGGAAATTATCTCGAAGAAAACTTGAGGACATGCGCGCCGGTTATCGCTTTGAGGTCGACGAGCGCAAGGAAGATCCAGCTGATTTTGCCCTCTGGAAGGCGTCCAAAAAAGGCGAACCGGCCTGGGATAGCCCCTGGGGACCAGGCAGACCCGGGTGGCATATTGAATGTTCCGCAATGGCATTGCGGCATTTAGGGGAGCAAATCGATATCCATGGTGGGGGCAATGAACTGATTTTCCCTCATCATGAAAATGAGATCGCGCAGACGGAAAGTCTAACTGGAAAGCCTTTTACTCGATATTGGGTTCATAATGGTCTCCTCCAATTTGGTGGAGATAAGATGTCGAAATCGATTGGGAATATTATCACCATCGATGAATTTCTCAGCAAATATGATGCTAATACCCTGCGTATGATGGTCCTCAATGGGCATTATCATGCACCGTTGACCTACACAGAAGAAATCCTTGAACAAACAGGAAGGGGATTGGAACGTTTGAAGGGAGCCCTCCGACATGCGAGCCCATCGTCCAGTGTGGATCCTTCGATTACCCAAGAACTTCAGCAGAAGGCATTCAGATTACGTGATGCCTTTGAGAGTGCCATGGATGACGACTTCAACACTCCCGCAGCAATGGGTGAGATCTTTGAGCTTGTTCGAGTCATCAATCAGGCCCGGGATGCGGGTATCGAAGAGGCGGGGTTGCAGCATGCTCAGCAGGTATTGAAAGAGCTTACCAGCATATTAGGGTTACGATTGGAAATAGAGGATGATCTTCACGAAGATATTGGACCCTTTATCGAACTTCTGATTGAGGCGCGTCAGGCGATGCGAGAGGCAAAGCAATGGGCTCTGGCTGACAAAATACGCGATCGTTTACTAGAGCATCACATTGCATTAGAAGATACAAAAACAGGGACGATTTGGAGGATTCATTCATCGAAATCCGAGTGAGAGATAACAGATTGTGGGAAGTGGAATGGCAGGATGATGAGAGGTGAGGGGAATGAATCGATCTGTGGCCGTCATCCTGTATTTGAAGCGCTGCTAGCAGAACGCCGGCGCTTCCGGCGAATTTTCCTTGCTGAAGGCGTCCAGGAAAAAGGGATCTTGGCTGAAATTGTCAGACTGGCGGAATCGCGAAAGATCCCATTAAAGTTCGTTTCGCGCCCTGACCTCGCCGAGATGAGTGACCATCATCAAGGCGTCGTAGCCGAAGTAACTTCCTATCCTTATGTAGAATTGCGTGACATTTTAGAAAAGACCAACAGAAGCGGTGAGCCTGCGTTAATCCTACTGCTTGATGTTCTCCAGAATCCACAGAATCTAGGCACCCTTTTCCGTACAGCTGAAGCAGTCGGAGTTCAAGGGATTGTTCTTCCGCAGAGGCGAGGAGCAGGAATAACACCGGCAGTGGTGAGCGCATCCGCAGGAGCCAGTGAACATCTTTGGGTGGCTCAAGGGAACCTGGTACAAGCCATCAGGTTATTGAAAGAAAACGGGCTATGGATTGTCGGTTTGGATATCAGCACGGAGGCATTGCATCTGGAGCAGGTTGATCTAAAGAAACCTACTGGGCTGGTGGTCGGGGGAGAGCAAAGGGGGATCCGTCGGCTTGTGCGCGAGTCATGCGATTATCTGGTGAGGATTCCAATGAGGGGAAGAATTGATTCCCTGAATGCATCCGTAGCGGGATCCGTTGCCTTGTATATGATCTGGCAGGCAAGGGGGTTTTCCAGACAAAGGATTATTACACAGAGAGAGGGCAAAAATGGATAAAATAGCCACAAATTCATTCGTAGCACCAAAGATGAAAGAAGAGAGGTTGGTAGGAGTGGTTTTGCATCGGATCGAAATTCGATGATTTATTGACGCTACTTGTGAATCCTGTTAAACTTCCATGTTGTTGTGTGCTATAGGCTCTGGTATAATCCCGGAGCGCTGGAAAGATGAGGCGCTTTTTTGCCGTTTGCCGACGTAGCTCAATGGCAGAGCAACCGCCTTGTAAGTGGTAGGCTACGGGTTCGACTCCCGTCGTCGGCTTGGTTGTTGGAACTTGATCGGAGAGGAGTGGAGCTCGTCTCTGATCGCTCACTAACAACAGCGGCAAGAATGGGCGGTTACCCAAGTGGCCAAAGGGGGCTGACTGTAAATCAGCTGGCGTACGCCTTCGGAGGTTCGAATCCTTCACCGCCCACTGGCTGTCGAGATCGGCAGAGAACGCCCTCATAGCTCAGTCGGTAGAGCACGTTCTTGGTAAGAACGGGGTCATG
>CAYGXU010000185.1:0-1890 GCA_964353875.1 uncultured Anaerolineaceae bacterium
ACTTCTGACTCGGCATTCAAATCATTGGATGTGCCAATCAGTGGGTCAATTCCACGACAGCCTGTAAATAATTTATGCACGTGGATGTGCTTGACCATGTCGACTGCCAGCACGCCAAAGGTGCCCAACTCTTCCTTATTTAATACTCCGCCGATAACCACGATTTGCACACCTGGGGTCGGCAATAGCTCCTTAAGGATCAACATGCCATTGGTAATCACCAGTAGATTTTCCCAGTTACGACGGGCGATACAGCGGACTAATTCCATGGGGGTCGAACCGGAGAGGATCGCGATCACATCACCGTTGTCGACCAAAGATACTGCCGCCTGACCGATCGCCTGTTTCTCCTCCAGCTGTACGATTTCCCTTTGCACGACCGGAGGCTCCGGCCCTTTGGGGTTTCGATGACGCGCACCGCCACGGACACGATCGATCACACCGGTTTGCACCAATTCGTCAAGGTAGCGACGGATGGTGATCTCGCTCACATCCAGTTGCTTTGCGAGCTCGACCACGGTCACTGAACCCCTGTGGATGATCTCCTTGACAACTAGGTCCTGCCGTTCGGATTTTAGAGTCACGTTTTTAGGCTCAGAAAGATAAGTTATGTCGGCAACGGTCTGATCGGGAAAAACGAAACGTCGAAATGATCAACTATATGATAATTATATCAACGTTTCGATCAATTGTCAATGATTAATGATCAATATTATTGACTTTTATGAACTATTATGATACAAACGGCTCGCAAATGATCGATTGTTGTTCTATCCATTTATCGTCACCTGTTAGACGCTTTGACGCGAATTGAATGCACTCTCTAATGAATGGATAGGCAAGCAAGCAAATCGGGATAGCCCTTAACGCAATTGACGAAGAGCGCGTAATGGCCACGTTCGAATGACAATATGGGAAGATTCGATTGTATTGATTATCATTCGGTGGTGGAAAACGGTGAGATGATGCCAATCGCTATTAGGGACATAGGAGTGGGCGATGAGCCAAATCACAAAAAAAGACCTGCGTGATTGGTGCAAAATCCCGGCCTCGGAGTTAGAACATCACCCTAACCTGAAAGTGAAACTCAACATTTGCCGTGACTCGGTTGAGATGGGGCAGACCATGGCGCGCGTGCTCGCTGACGAAATCAAGTCACACAACGCCAGGGGGGAACCCACCCGAGCCATTATCCCTTGCGGCCCACTGATGTGGTATCAGCCCTTCACCGAACTGGTTAATAAAGAGGGTATCAGTCTGCGCCAACTCGTCGTCTTTCACATGGACGAATGCCTGGATTGGCAGGGAATGCTCTTGCCGCGTAATCATCCTTTCAACTTTCGAACATACATGGAAAATAACTTTTATGACCCCATCCTCCCGGAGTTAAGCGTACCAGAGGAAAATCGTAACTGGTTATTACCGAGCAACATGATGGAGTTCCGCGAGGAGATCGCCTCGACAACCACCGACATCACCTATGGTGGTTGGGGGCAGGATGGACATTTGGCTTTTAATCAGGCGCGCCGTCATCCCTATGCGCCGATCACCATCGAGGAGCTGCGCAACTCGACCGTGCGTATCCAGGAGAACAATTTCGATACAATCCTATCCCTTTCCCAGCGCACCCTGGGTACGGCTTACCAATTTGTCCCGCCTATGTCGGTGACGGTGGGGATCAAAGAGATCATGAGCTCCCGAAAAATCCGTGTCTTCAGCGCCACAGGTGCCTGGAAACAGACTGCCTTACGGGTTGCCCTGTTCGGACCAGTCACTCCTGAATATCCCATCACCCTCCTTCAAGAGCATCCGGATGCGCTCATCACCGCCACCTGGGAGACTGCCACTCACCCAATCAGCGAACACCCCGAGTGGGATCTAGGCGTGTAA
>CAYGXU010000185.1:1990-3994 GCA_964353875.1 uncultured Anaerolineaceae bacterium
GACTGAGATGATGCAGGATAGAGGATCAGCTTACAAAAAAAATCGCTCCTTGGCTTATTCGCTGGAACAATCAACACGCCTTGGGAATTTAAAGCCCTTAAAGGCAACTTGAAGCAGGTGGTGGCTGGTAAACGTTTCCGAACACTGTGCCTCTGCATCACCACCGCCTATAAAATAATTACTGTCTTATGGATTTCACTTAAGGGTAGATCACCATTCACGGTCTGAACTGTTCCGACTTCAAGAGTCGATGGATGTATGTCAAGATGCAGCATTGTCTTCAGGATCGGAGGACTGCAGCATCTCCGCCAAGATGATAGAGTATCCGGATCATGGAGCAAATTAAAAGGAGTTCTTACGAAGATGACAGCAATGACTACCCATGAACGTTTATCACTCACCTACAACCATAAAGAAGCCGATCGTGTACCCATTGTCGATTGGCTATGGCCCTCTACTCAAGAACGCTGGCAGCGCGAGGGTTTACCCGAGGGTTGCGACTTCCAGGTCTTTTTTGATATCGACCATGTCGCCGAGATACGTACTGACAACTCCCCTCAGTATGAGAAAAAAGTAATCGAAGAGACCAATGAGAATATCATCCACACTAGTGAGTATGGTGTGACGATGAAAGACTGGAAACATGCGACTTCCACTCCGCAATTCCTGGACCACATGATAAAAGATCCGGATAGCTGGAAGAAAGCCAAAGAGCGCATGCTCCCCTCCAAGGATCGTGTTGATTGGAATTTCCTGAAAGCAAATTATAAGGATTGGCGGAAACGTGGTTCGTGGGTTGAAGCTGTGCTCTGGTACGGTTATGATATTGCCGCTTCATGGGTTGTTGGGACTGAGCGCATTTTAATCGCTCTCATTGAGAATCCAGAGTGGGTGATGGATATTATTGGAACCATGCTCGATCTCAACATTGCTGTTCTTGACATGGTTTGGGATGAGGGTTACCACTATGACAGCGTGTTATGGTTCGACGACTTGGGGTACAAGGGGCACCAGTTCTTTTCAGTCCAACGATATCGAGAATTTTTAAAGCCATTCCACCAGCGGGCGATTGACTGGGCTCACTCCAAAGGCATTAAGGCACACCTTCATTCGTGCGGCGACATTAATCCATTTGTGCCCGAGCTGGTAGAGATGGGATTGGACGCACTCAACCCGCTGGAAGTGAAATCCGGCATGGATCCTGTTTCCCTCAAGAAGAAGTTCGGCGACTCGCTAGTACTACATGGCGGTATGAACGCAATATATTTCGACCAACCCAAGAAGATTGAAGCCGAGATCGTGCAAAAATTGCCAGTCTTGAAAAAGGATGGTGGGTATATATTCTCCTCCGATCATACGGTCCCAGATAGCGTTGGCTTGGAAGAATACCGAAAAATCGTTGAGCTGGCAAAGAAGTATGGATCCTATCAGTAAGGATGACGGCCATGAGCATGATTCATGTGAATGAACTTGATATGTATTACGAAATCCATGGCGAGGGAGAGCCGCTTGTGTTAATCGAAGGCCTGGCGAGTGATCATAATGCCTGGATCCCGCACTTAGAGGAACTAAAAAAGCAATTTCGGTGCCTGGTTTTCGATAACCGCGGCATGGGCCAGACTGACCATCCAGAGAGCGAATACACCACTCGCATCTACGCTGACGACACGGCCAGGTTAATGGAGGCGACCGGCTTCACTCAAGCCCATCTTGTCGGCCTATCCATGGGTGCCTGCATCGCCCAGGAGCTGTGCCTCGCTTACCCAGAAAAAGTCCTCAGCATGCTGTTGGTTTCCGCATGGGCTCGAGCGGATAACTACTTCAAAGAATTGATCAATCTGTGGATCCACCTGGCCGAGAATGCAGGTCCGGATGCTACCTGGATGGATGTGCTGCTTTGGTCATTCAGCCCAAAGATGTACAACGAAAGACCAAAGGATATCCAGGAACTCAAGGAAGGCCTGCGCCAGGCCGAGATATCCCTGCCGGCTTTTATACGCCAGG
>CAYGXU010000186.1:0-3974 GCA_964353875.1 uncultured Anaerolineaceae bacterium
CTCGCGCCATCCTTTTGAGACGTACTTATTGGCCTTGCGAGTTGACGGTATCGCACCTGGTCTCTACCGCTACTTGGGAATCGAACATCAACTTTGTTTCATAAACGATGCGGAAGACCTTGCCAGTCGCGTGCATGATGCCTGTTACCAACAATATGTCATGAGGTGTTCTGTCGTCTTCATTTGGACTGCTATTCCATATCGTACGGAGTGGCGTTACGGTCCATTATCGCCAAAATTGATCGCTCAGGATTCGGGTCATCTTTGTCAAAATCTTTATCTTGCCTGCGAATCCATCGGTCTGGGCATATGCGCCATAGGGGCCTACCACCAAGAAAAGATGGACGCCATCCTTGAAGTGGATGGCGAGCAGGAATTTACGATCTACCTGGCAACCGTAGGGACGATCGGTAGACCGTTTTGATCAGTAAACCCGATCACAAAATGGATGGAGGCAATAGGGTAGGCGGGTTGGATATGCTTCAAAGGCGTATATGACAGGGATCGCCCCTCGAAGGGGTTTTTCGTCCCTTCTGCCTCTTAAATATAAAGAACCGGCCCTCCAAAAACCGAATTCGATGATCAGTAACTTTCCAAATCGGCATGCAACAACGACGAAGAACATCCGCATCGAAGTGACGCCATCCACTGAGCTCAGCCAGAAAGCACGGGAAGCGATGCTCAGGCTTTGTCAGCGCGCATATAGGGAAGACCTCGAGGCATTGTATCAAACCTTCCCCGATCCAACCCATGTTTTCGCCTATCATGGCAATCAGCTTGTCAGTCACGCACTTTGGGTGACGCGTTGGCTTCAATGTAACCACGCAACGTTCATGCGAACTGCGTACGTGGAGTTTGTCGCCACTGATCCGACCTTTCAAGGGCGTGGCTTCGCCAGCGTCGTGATGGGACATCTGGCTGGCGCTGTCGCGGATTTTGACCTGGCCGCTCTCTGCACAGGGACCCCCCAGTTTTACCGGAAATTAGGTTGGTTCAGCTGGCAAGGGCCGCTTTTCATTCGTTCGAAGGAGGGTTTGATTCTTACTCCCAACGAATGCGTCATGATCCTCCCCCTACCAAAAACCCCCGCTCTAGATCCATCTCAGTGCCTAACGGCCGAATGGCGGGAGGGCGAATTGTGGTAATGTTAAAAGAGGGTTCGAGGTTGCAAGAATGCGAATTCAATCGCGATCCTCAACCTTTGAACCAAGGATAATAAGCCGCTCATCATATTTCTAAGCGATCCATATTACGCGTAATTGACACTTTTTATATCGAATATCGCATCCAGGAGGGGACCAGTATGCAAATCATGGATCTGATCATCCGCAATGGCGAGGTCATCACACCGGCTGGCTCGATTGGTCAGGTTGATCTTGGCATCCTGAATGGGACGATCGCGCAGATCGGGGGATCACTCAGGGGAAAGCAGAAACTCGATGCATCCGGAATGCTGATATTTCCTGCAGGTATCGATGCCCATGTCCATCTTTCCTTTACCGAGGAAGAGCAGGACGAGCCTCACTGGGTGGATGATTTCGCCAGTGGTTCTGCTGCCGCCTTCGCCGGAGGCATCACCACCCTGGGAAACATGACCTTCCCCAAACCGGGCGAAACACCTCTCGCCTCTCTGAAACGTGAAGCTTCCCTGGCGCAAAGCCTAACCATGGCGGATCTCTTCCTCCACCCCGTCATCTTAGAACCGATTACGTCGGTCCTGGATGAAATCCCTCAGTTGCTGGAGGCCGGCTGTAATACGATTAAACTCTTCACGGTCCTGCCCTGGTTCGATACACGAGTCTCCTCTTTTTTAGAAGCGCTCCAGCGCGCAGGCGCCCATGGATTGCTGACGATGATCCACTGCGAGGATCATGCCTTGATCAAGATGGCGACGGATCACCTGCTCGAAGCAGGCAAATCATCCCTACAATACTACCCTGAGAGTCGACCTGTTATCTCGGAACTAGTCGCAACGCAAAGAGCAATCGCCTTTGCCGAAATTACAGGTGCACCAATCTACATCGTCCATCTTTCCTCTGCCGACGCACTGCAGGCCTGTCGTGCGGCTCAATCTCGAAACCTCCCCATTTATGTTGAGACACGACCAATTTACCTTCATCTGAGACGCGAACGCTTCGAAGAGCAGGATGGAGCGAAATACGTCGGACAGCCACCTCTGCGAGAACAGAGCGATGTGGATGCCCTGTGGGCCGGGATCCAGCAGGGAGCCATTCATACCGTATGCACCGACCACGCTCCATGGACATTAGCCGCCAAGCTCGATCCTGCGCATACAATCACCAACTTGCGACCCGGCGTCGCTGACCTACAAACCATACTTCCTATGCTCTACTCGCAGGGTGTGCGAAGTGGACGGATCAGCCTGAGTCGTTTCGTGCAAGTCACTTCAACCAATGCCTCGAAATTATTTGGCCTCTTCCCACGCAAAGGCACAATCGCTGTCGGCAGCGATGCCGATTTGGTTATCTTCGATCCTAATCGCACACGCCGGATCGAACCCTCCATGCTTAAGTCAAGATCGGATTACTCCGTCTATGACGGCTGGCAAGTGACAGGATGGCCGATGATTACGATACGGCGGGGTGAGATTGTTTTTCAGCAAGATGAGATCATCGCCAAGCCGGGCAGCGGTCGCCTCATCCGAAGGGTAAGGACCTTGCCATTGTAGGCAAAGTTTCATAAAGTTTCAGGCAGCTATTCCCACGGGCTCTGATTGTATTGAATTCGATTCGATCTTAAGCGGGGAAGTATCTTCATGCGTGACCTTGATCCCTGGTTACTCAGGGGTGCGTAACCAGCCCCGTACCCAATAATAGGTCAAGGCCAAATATTCGCGCATCGCCGCCTGGCTTGCATCTAAAGCCACCCAAGAGGGCAGTATCATCACACTCGAATCTAGGAAGACATCCGTCAGCAGCGCGGAAGGACCGGGGATGGGTTTCATTCCGGTTGCCCGGAAGACAGCCAGTGAACGCTGCATATGCAGGGGGGAAGTGACCAGAACAAAATCATCGATCTGATATTTCTCCAATAGAGGTTGCAGTCGTTGCGCTTGCTCGCGTGTGCTTTGAGAGATCGATTCAAGCAGGATCTTTTCCTCAGGAATACCCATTTCTCTTAACAGATTGAAAATCATCTCACTCTCAGGCGTGCCCCCACCCATGAAGGGATTCTCACCTCCGGAAACAATCACGTACGGATCATCCAATAGCTTATACAAACGCGCTCCTTCCATGGTCCGCAAAGCGCTCTCACTGACGAGGATACTGATCACTTCCCCTTTGGAGTGCAAGTTGATACTCCCGCCCCCAAGGATTACCACGGCCTGTGCAGCCTCAGCCTCTGCCTTGTTTTCTATCGGTGTATAAGGATGAGCAAGGATGGCTTCGAGACCCTTTGCGCCAATCGATGTGCTCATGATCCAATAGACGACCAATAGGATCGTCAGCCATATTTTTGCCCACTTCTTCGCCCGCGTACCAAAATAGAGCAATACCACACCGAGCAATAGCCCCAAAATAAGAAAAATAGTCGAACCAGGAATGAGGTAGTCTTTTATAAGTTGGAGAACGGTTGCCATCCGATCGATGCCTCCTTCTTGGATAGACTGTGGGAATCCTACCACAGGATGTCTTTCCTGCGTCGGCCAATGGACAATGATGGAGCCTATAAAAAAAGTACTTCGAATGAAAAACCCCTCACCAAAGGACGATCGAACTTATTCCCATGAACAATAGGACGATTAGGACAAAAAACACTTCTCCTCCTCTGTTGAACAATCCACTTAGGGCTGCTTCATTTTGCTTGATAGCAATAATGATACGGGTGCAAAATCTACCCATCCCTAAATCCCTTCCCTAAAGGGAAATGATTTTAAACCCCTCCCTTTAGGGAGGGGGTGGGGTGGGCGGAATAGAATGGATGAGCATGCAATCCATATTACCTCCCACTCC
>CAYGXU010000187.1:0-3950 GCA_964353875.1 uncultured Anaerolineaceae bacterium
CATGATCACTTTGCCCTACTTGTCGGTTTGAGGCGAAGCTTCGTTAGGTAGTTACCTTGATTTTATGGCCGCAACGTTACTTCCTTCATTCTCTTCTTCAATCCATACAAGAACCCACGGCTCCCAACATGACTCTTGGCAATCTCACGTGACAGGGATATGATCTGAAGATTATGAACAATGAACCAACGAATGTCGAAAAGCTGCGTGGTCTTCCCTGGAGCATTGCGGCCAATTCGGCAAACACGATCTTCCTCCAATTCACATTCTTCGGTTCCGTATTTGTGCTCTTCCTCAACGATTTAGGCATTAATAAGAGCGGGGTGGGGGTGCTGCTCTCCTTGCTCCCATTTTCTAATTTGGTCTCCCTTTTTGTCACCCCAATCCTCGCTCGATATGGCTACAGAAGGACTTTCCTCACCTTCTTCACTGCACGAAAAGTCGTAACGGCACTGCTACTTTTAACTCCTCTGATAGTTTCATCCTTCGGTATACGATTGGCATTTTATTATGTTGCTGGCGTGGTTGCCTTTTTTTCTCTCCTCCGTTCGATCGCCATCACAGCGCTCATGCCTTGGTCTCAGGAATATGTTCCCAACAGGATACGCGGCAAATATTCCGCATTAAACAATATCTTCAACACCCTGGCAGGCTATCTCGCCATTTTGGTGGCAGGGTTGGTGATCGAGCGATCCTCCGGCTTGTCAGGCTATATGATCCTGATCGCTGCTGGGGTCTTTACAGGTTTCATCGCAGCTTGGCTTTTCTCCTTCATCCCTGGCGGGGCACCATCTGGCGAGATAATCAAGAAGTCAGAACGAAGACGCGAATTAGGCGAACCGCTCCGCGATGGCGCCTTTACCCGCTACCTGATCGGAGCAGGGTTTGTCTTATTAGCTACCAGTCCGCTGGCTTCCTTCCTGCCACTGTTTATGAAGGAGCGGGTCGGCTTGAGTGAAAGCGAAGTCGTGTTCCTGCAATTTGGCACCATGACCGGCACGCTGATCTCGAGCTTCCTTTGGGGATGGGCAGCCGACCGGTACGGCAGCAAACCGATCATGCTCCTCACCGCTTATCTTTATAGTCTCCTCCCTGTGCTCTGGTGGACGATGCCCCGCGGAACATCTATGAGCTTGTATGCTGCAATGGGGATCGCACTCTTACAAGGGACGGCCAGTATCGGTTGGGCTATCGGTTCCGGTCGTCTCCTGTACGTGAGTGCGGTCCCTCCCGAGAAACGAACCGGGTATATGGCGGTCTACAACGCCTGGACGGGTTTAATCGGTGGATTCAGCGCCATCGTTGGCGGATGGGTTCTCGACCTTTCACAAGGGATTTCTGGCCAAATCTATCTCTTTCCTTTGGATTCTTATAGCCCCTTGTTTCTTATAGGGTTTGTCCTACCTTTCTTGAGCATTTTTTTGCTCAGGATCATACGCTCAGAGGGTAAGGTCAGTGTAGGCGAATTCGTCGGTCTCTTCTTCCGTGGCAATCCATTCCAGGCCATGGGCTCGATGATACGCTACCACTTCGCCATGGATGAACGCAGCACGGTTGTAAGCGCCGAAAGCCTGGGACGTTCGAGAAGCCCCTTGACCGTTGAGGAATTGCTCGAATCGCTATCCGATCCACGCTTCAACGTCCGTTTTGAGGCGATTGTCTCAGTAGCGCGGATGATGCCCGACGAAAGGTTGATTAAAGCATTGGTTGACATTCTTCACAGCGACGAACCAGCTTTTAGCGTGATCGCTGCATGGGCTTTGGGTCGTATCGGGGACTCCCAAGCCATCGAACCGCTGCGGAGGGCGCTCGATTCGAAATATCGCTCTGTCAAGGCTCATAGCACAATTGCATTGGGAACTTTGGGTGACAAGGAGATTATCCCCCAACTTATCAAGCGCCTCGAGGAAGAAGCGGATCAGGGATTAAAGTTGGCCTACGCTTCTGCCCTGGGGATGCTCGAAGTGCAGGAAGCTACTCCTTTGCTGCTTGAGCTCCTTCGCTCTGACCAAAACGAATCCGATCAAGAACAGCTCGGGCTAGCGTTGGCACGGATTATTGGAGAGGAGGGGCGATATATCCATCTCCTGCGCCAATGGAAGACGGGGCCTGGGACGGCGGCTTCGCAGATCATGAACGCTTTAAAGAGAAAATTCGGCAAGAAAATGCGAAAGACAGACCAACTCATGATCACAATCAATGAATGTGAGGCTTCCTTTGCAAGGGAGGACTTGTCCAAAGGCATCCATCTGCTGCGCGAGGTACTTGAGCAACTCCCAATGGAAAGCTTTCCTGATGGAGCCCGCTTGATCCTATCAACCTGCATAAGGCAATTGCATGAACCCCTCGAATACGGCCTGGTATACGCCCTTCTGGCTCTCCATGTATTGGATGTCAGCCTCCCATCGTAGGGTGGCTTTCATACCCGCCGCATCCTGGCGGCTACATCATCGTAACATCCCTCGGTATCATCGTAGGGCGGGTTTCTTACCCGCCACCATTCGGCGGCAATGGAATGCCGCCCTCCGGTTCCAGCCCATTGGCAGCGATGATGTCACGATAGAGAAAACCGCTATCCTTAATATAGCGTTTTTGTGACGCATATTCAGTATAGATCAAGCCAAACCTTGGGCGATACCCATATGCCCATTCGAAGTTGTCCATGAAGGACCAGGCGAAATACCCCTTGACAGGAACTCCATCCTCAATCGCACGATGGACCTGCAAAAGATGATCGACCAAATACTTCTGTCGTTTCTCATCCCGAATCCTGCCATCCGGATCCAAGACATCCTGCCAAGCAGAGCCGTTTTCAGTGATAAAAATATCTTTTGCCTCGTAATCCGTCGTGAGCATCATCAAGTGCTCATACAATCCCACCGGTGTTACCGGCCATCCCATCTCCGTGTACTCAAAGAATGGAACCCTCGGGCTCTCAATTCCCCAATGGGTATTTTCAGAATGTAGGATTTTATCGGCGTAATATTGGACTCCTAAAAAATCAACTTGGTTGGCAATTTTAAGATCCTCATCACGGATCTCCGGTGCCTCACCACCCAGACGATCCAATACGATTTGTGGATAGGTTCTCCTCAGGAGTGGATCGAGAAAAATGCGGTTGTTCTCGGCATGAGCATATTCGACTAGATTTGCGGTTTGCTCGTCCCTGGAGAAGCAGAGCGGATTCCAGCTGACATTGGTGATGCCGACCTTCGCTTGTGGATGATTGGCCTTAATCGCTTGATATGCTTTTCCGTGCGCCAAGCATAGATGATATGCAGTTTGAAAAGCCTTTTTTCGGTCCTTCAATCCAGGGGCATGGATCCCATCACGGTAGCCGGCGAAACTAATGACCAGGGGCTCATTGATCGTCATCCAATGTGTAACCCGGTCACCCATTCGTTTCGAAACCGCATCGGCATACGCAGCAAAATGATCGCTTATCTCGCGTTTAGGCCAGCCGCCCTCATCCTCCAATGCCTGGGGGAGGTCTTAATGGTAAAGAGTGATCCAGGGTTTCAATATCTGCTTCCAGAAGGGCATCCGCGAGCCGGTCGTAATGCTCCAGCCCCTTGGGATTGATCTTTCCAAGTCCATGAGAGTAGACTCGCGGCCAGGAGAGGGAGAAGCGGTAGGCGTGCAACCCCATTTGTTTCATCAAGACAATGTCTTCCGGATAGCGGTGGTACTGGTCGCAGGCGATATCGCCGGTTTCCCCCCGTTCAATGTTGCCGGGGGTATGCGTGAAACGATCCCAGATCGATTCTCCTTTGCCATCCTCGTTCCAGGCGCCTTCCACCTGATAAGCCGCCGTAGCTATACCCCATACAAATCCTTGGGGGTATTTTTTCATGCCACACCTCCAAAGCACTATGAAGTAGTATAAAAAGAAAAGGTAACTGCTCAGCCATATCATCTTTCATCCCGATTCGCCTATAACCCCCCTCTTA
>CAYGXU010000188.1:0-3912 GCA_964353875.1 uncultured Anaerolineaceae bacterium
GCTTGATATTGTGCTGGTATGCTGAGGAGTTTGCCGAATTGGGCTGAGCAGTTACAAGAAAAGATGCAAATAGTCCCTGCCAAAAAGATGAGATGAATCGTCTATCCACCACAGTTGAAGCGCCACCCCTCATCCACCATGGCGAGGAAGTTTTGCAGTGGGATGTAATTCGCAACACTGTTGCCGCTTCCGAGGATATATGCTTGACTGGGAGCACAGGCTGCGAGAATATCGTGTGTGCGAGCCCGAACCTGCTCCTCCGACCCGCGCCCAAGCAGGTCCACATCCACACCGCCGATGACAGCCGTTCGCTCCCCATACCTTTTAATGAACGATTCGACTGGCTCGATGACATCCTCAAAGGAATGTTTGGCATCGATGCCGACCTCGTCGATCAAATCATCCATGACCTGTTCCAAGTTCCCACACGAATGGAGCAGAAAAGGCATGCCCTGTTCGTGTACTATGGACGCAATTTGCTTCTGAAGCGGGAAGACATACTTGCGCAGATGGTTAGGCGCGATCATCGTCGCTGTCTTAAAACCCATGTCATCCCCCATCCACACGGCAATGACCCGATCCATCTGCACTAAGGTACGAGCCAGCGGAACGCAGATCTCCTCAATCTTTGCAAACATCGCCTCAACCAGATCGGTTTGATCATAAATCGCTAGCGCAAAAGTTTCATAGCCCATGAGCCACATCACCGGCTCAAGAATCCCGCTGACGGCGGCAATGATCCCCATGCCATCAGGCAAATGCCGGTCCACGTATTCTAAAGGGTACAAATCAACATCTTCAACTCGAGGCCAGGGATAGCACTCAAAATCCTCCCAACATGTAATGATGCCAGCTTTCTCATCAACCCACTGGCGTTTGTCGTGAGGTAGAGAAGCGGTGTCATCCACCTTTAAGCCAAGGATATCCTGAAATTCAAAATTGGGCCCTTGCATGATGGCATCGTAGCCCAATCGGTGCCAAAAACGTATCTTCTGGCTAAGTCCCTTTTCTAACGCTCCCCGATTAACGAGTTGGACATCTTTTGGAATAATGGCTTCATTCAATAATGTAGCAATCACTTCCCGGTCAGCAAACAACTCCAGGAACGGAACATGGTTTGGATCGCCTTGCCTTTTCAGTGCTTTTTGCAGTCGAGTATAATCAGGGGCTGGTTTCCAGGGCCAATCGTGCAATGTAACCATTGTTTCACTCTCAAGAAGAGGGTAGGGTAATCACAG
Organism: uncultured Anaerolineaceae bacterium; assembly: GCA_964353875.1. Lineage (GTDB taxonomy): Bacteria > Chloroflexota > Anaerolineae > Anaerolineales > E44-bin32 > MGNI01. The sequence goes on from CAYGXU010000188.1 coordinate 1,239, forward strand.
AACTATACACCCATTCTACCCAAAGGGTGTACTTCCTCTTGTTTATATTTGCGGATCGACTTAATACAGAAAATGCGCTAAGTCATGATTGATTTTCTCCTTTTGAATGGTTCGTTTAGACGCCAAAGAAAAAAATCTAAAACGGAATCATTGAAGGACTAACTCTTGGACTGACGCGGAATAATCTGGTATAAAGACAAAAGGAATCCAATTATTCAAACGGCATCAATCAGAAAGATTGTTAAGGCATTCGAATCAATCCTTAACCACATGAGGAAAATTTTCTTGTTGAAATGAAATCGGTTGTCATTTTTAACAAAACACATTCTTGATTTGTGTAATTCTGAAATTTCAAAGTAAACCGTCCTATTAGGTAGGCCCATAACATGAATACTATAACAAGAGAAATAACTGTCCCCCAGGCTGGTGAAGCCATTACCGAAGCCAGGTTGATTGAATGGCTGAAAGACGAAGGTGATGCGGTCTCAAAGGGTGAGGTGCTTTTCCTGGTTGACACCGACAAGGCCGTTGTCGAAGTCGAGGCCTCCGCCGATGGCACGTTAGCGAAGATCTTAATCTCAGAAGGAAGCACCGTAACACCTCAGCAGGTGGTGGGGATCTTAGAAACCGAGGAAAAAAAGGAAAGATTACCTCGTCATCCGCCTATGGGTGGAAAAGCACCCTCCGAGGCTGAAAGCCATCCCGAAGCAAGTCAAATTGCCGGTGAAGGAGAAAGACCTTCATCCGTAGATGTATCCGTCTCCTCCGAAGCTATGCGTCTGGCAGAAGAGCTTGGCTTGGATTTGAGAAACATCGCAGGTACGGGCACAGACGGAATGATCACGGTTAATGATGTGAAGCTGGCTGCCCAGACCCTGGCGGATGCTGATTTTGAAAGAGAATTTGCCCCGCTCTCAAAACAAAGACAAACCATTGCCAAGCGCATCATTACGAGCAAGAAAAACGTCCCTCATTTCTACCTGACAATGGATGTCGACATGAGCGGAGCAAAGAAGCTTCGGAGCGAATGCCTGGAAAGGCTGGGATGGGAGAGGCCGCCTACCTATACTGACATCATCGTTCATGCCTGTGCATTGGCGCTTTCCGAGATGCCTATGTTTAATGTCATCTACACCGAAGAGGGAGTTATCTGGCGTAAAACAGTCGATATTGGCGTCGTTGTTGGCCTTGAGGACGGGCTGATCGTCCCAGTGCTTTCCGCAGCGGATCAATTGGATTTGGCGGAGACATCACGGCGCATCCATGAACTGGTAGCACGTGCACGACAAGGAAGGATCCGCGAAGGAGATTTGGTGGAAAAAAGCATGGTCGTCTCCAATTTAGGGATGTTTGGCGTCGATACCTTCTATGCCATTATTGATATCCCAGACCCCATGATCTTGGCCGTGGGGAGGATTGTTGACCGGATTGTCCCTGTTGATAACCAACCCGCTATTCGACCTTATTGCACCCTTTCGCTCTCTATCGACCATCGTGTCATCTATGGCATTCAAGGCGCCGCCTTTCTGGGAAAGGTAAAAAACAACCTCGAGCAAGCTCATGCAAGATTACGCTTGGGGTAGAATGAAAGACCTGGTCAAAACATTTCGCAGGTCACACCTCCTGGTAGCTTCTATGCGATATTATCGATGAAAGGCTATATGGGGTATGGGGTGGCAGCACCTTGAAAAATCCTCCTCTGTCCGATGTTCCGCGGCATGTTGCCGGGGAGTTTGCTCCTTTGGTTTTGGGTAAGCGTAAGGCGGAAGGTCGGAGACGATTTGCGTGATTGAGGTCAGTCATCAAAATGACGTAGAGACTACCTGAACCTTATGCAGCGCCTGACAAATCATTGCCTCGGATACTATTCAGACTCGGGGAAAAGACCCACGAAAATGATTGGTCATTCAGAAATAGACGCTAGGGATAGAAGGAGAAAGTGGGATGGTATTCCCATGCAAATAAAACACCATGCGCCGCGAAAGGAGATATGACGAATCACCATGCATAATCGATCGACGAGCCCTTTTCGGATTCTGAAAAATGCGGTGGTCACCTGGTGGGACGAGTGGATTACTTGGGTCTTGATCAGCCTACTCTGGCTGATCAGTTGGATAACCATTGTGCTGGGCCCCCCGGCGACTTTTGGCCTCTATTATGTATCCCATGAATTGGTTGGAGGACAATCATTGGGTGTGAGAGGCTTTATCGATGGGGGAAAACAATTTTTCCTCAAGGCCTGGGGGTGGATGCTGGCTAATCTGGTCGTGGTGATTCTTACTTTTGCCAATCTGCAATTCTACGGGCAAATGCAGGCTAGTTGGGCTGCTTATGTACAAGGGTTATTTTTTCTGATTTTATTTCTCTGGGCAGCTACCCAATTCTACGCCTTGCCATTTTTTATGCTCCAGGAAGTGAAATCGTTGCGGATGGCATGGAGAAATGGTTTTTTAACGACTCTGGCCTCTCCTGGTTTTTCCCTGGTTATGTTCCTGGTTGTGGTGATCGTTCTTATCCCCTCCGTTTTGTTCCTCATCCCGCTCTTCTTGGGCATTCCCGGCCTCGTGGCCGTTTTGGGGAGCGTTGCCGTAAAAGACCGCGTTGAAGTTTTTAGGCTTCGACAACAAGAAGGGAAAGGGAAGGAGGGGGAGGATGCATCGCACGAATGAAGCTG
>CAYGXU010000189.1:0-3800 GCA_964353875.1 uncultured Anaerolineaceae bacterium
TCGATCCACCCCATAGGTCTTGCGGACATACTCCAGGACCTCATCCCGCCGCCGACTGCAGAAATCGAGATCGATATCGGGCAGATCCTGTCGGGCGGGATTGAGGAAACGCTCAAAGATGAGATCGTGCTCGATGGGATCCACGGTCGTGATCCCGGCGCAATAAGCCACCAAGGAGTTCGCCACACTGCCACGTGTGCTCACTGGCACCTTGGCTTCATGTGCAAAGCGCACGATATCGGCCACGATGAGGAAAAATGGCGCATAACCACGGCTGGCAATCACTTCCAATTCTCGCTCCAACCTTTGTTGGATCTCTTGTTCAGGATGCTGGCCAAATCTCGCTCGAAGTCCCTCGTTGGCGATTTTATTCAGGCTATCTTGAGGAGATATCCCTGAAGGCATCACTAAAGAAGGCCAAACAAGTCGACGCCCCGGGAGTGCTGGAGTACATCGGCCGGCAACTTGCCCCACAGTCTCCACGGCTGCCGGAAAATTGCCAAAGCGTCGCCCCACCTCCTCCATAGTCAGCCAATGCAGTTGGACGGAAGGATCTCCCAGAGTTGGCAATGCATCCTGCGGAAGTTGATCCAATTTGCAATTACGTTCGATAGCCGCAAGAAGACAAAGTTTGGGCGCCTCGTCCGGGTCAAGGTAGTAGATCGGTTGCACGGCCAGGTAAGGCAATCCCAACCGATCAGCAATGCTGACCACCTCATGCGCAACGGTCACGTCTTCAGGTCGATGCAACTCCAGGCTCAAATAGAAGTTCCGATCGAAAATCCCCGCCAGCCGCCCGGCGAAACGGTACGCCGCTTTACGATCATCCGCTCTTAGATGACGCTCGATCCACCCTGTTCTACCGCCACTCAGGCAGATAAGACCTTCTTTCCCTGCCTGAAGCTCTTCCAAAGTCACCCCTTGAGCGATGTGCGCTTCTCTTTCCACGCTGCCCTGAATCGCTGAACTGAGCTGACACAGAGAGCGGTACCCTTCCCCTCCGGTGGCCAGGAGGACCAAACGCCCGGGGGCCGTGCCCATCCTTCCCCGCGGGTCGACAACTCCAACCGTCATTCCTAAAATGGGCTGAATTCCCGCCTGGTCGCACGCCCTACTGAAGGCCACAGCTCCGTAAAGCGCGTGGGTATCGGTCAATGCCAAATGACGGAACCCTTGCGCCACTGCCCTTTGGACCAGGTCTTCCACACTTGCCGTAGCCCCTAAAAGGGTATAGCTCGAATGGACATGCAAGTGTGTGAAGCTATCCAATCTGCTAGCCATTCCCGATCCCTGCCCATCCTTGCTAACGGTGTATATGACCAATTGCAAGAATACCCCCGAGGGCCTGCAATGACAACCGCCCGCGTTCGCCTTTTGCGCCGCAATATGCGAAGTTCGCATTTGGCGTCATTGCTCTATAACAACTGGGGAAATCTGCCTCTTGACTCTACCCCAAGGACAGGGGGCATAATTAGGCCATGGACAACGGTGAACTCATCCCTATTGGACGCTTCGCCGAGGCCTCGCGCCTTTCCTTGAAAGCGCTGCGGATTTACGATCGCCTGGGACTTCTGCCGCCCGCCTATATCGATCCTCGCTCCGCATACCGCTACTACAGCCGCGAACAGCTCGAGCGCGCCAGGTTGATCCTGCTGCTGAGACAGATCGATATGCCGCTCAGCACGATCCTGGAAGTGCTGGATGCCCCGAAAAGCACCGCTCGAGCCATCCTGGATGCTTACTGGCAGGAAGTGGAAATCCAAGTAGAGGAAAGACGGAAGGTCATACCCTATCTATATTCCATTCTTCAGGAAGAGGAGGAGCAAATGGTTTACCCCGTGAATGTTAAAAACATCCCTGCCCTGGATGTGATCAGTATCAACAGCAAAATCTCCATTGCTGATCTAGTAGGCTATATCAACAACACGATTCAAACCCTCATTGCCTATGCCAAAAGCAATGACGCCAAGATCGTTCGAGATCCGATGGGGATCTATCACGGTGCTGTGAATGAAGACAGCAATGGTCCCGTCGAGATTTGCCTTCCCATTGACAGAAAGCTCGAACCCAGCGGCAGGATCAAGACGAGGTCCCTGTCTGCCGTCAAGGTAGCCTATACAACCACCACGCGCATTCAGTCCAATTTCCCTGGCATCCTGCAGGCTTATGACGACGTCTATGATTGGATTCGAAATCAGGGGCATAGGGTTGATGGTCCACCATGGGAAATCTACATCGGAAATCCAGATACAACTGGTCCGGACGATCCCCTCATCGAGATCGCTTGGGCCTACCACTAATATCACCGGGGCGGATTTGACCCGCCCGTATAAATATCAGCCCAGCGGTTTGACAAAATAACATAACCACTTGCTGCTCCTACTTGCAATCTCCATACCTCATGGTGCCTCTGTCCCCATGCCTGGCTGATATGACTATGCAGACTGTGTCCTCATTCCTTTTCAGGCCAGCGACGCCATCTTGCGGATTGACTTGTGACAACTTTCAGGCGCGTAGAACGCCTGCAATCGTCGCACCATAGCTTTTATCTCACGGCAACCAGGGTGACTATCGCCACGATGAGCGCTACCAGGAGATCGATGATGAACGCCCTCTTTCGGTGTTTGCCCAGGAGGTAGGGCAGAAGAAGGGTCATCCCCATGGTCGCCATCTCAATCCTTCGACCAATAAACAGAAACCCAGTCAACATCGCCACGCGCGCGATCATGCGCGACCAAAATTGCCCCTCCACCTCGCGCAAGTAAGCCGCATCGTTTGTGAATAAGATCCGCTCTGTGATGTACCAGACATACGTGGCGGTCAAGTAGCCTATGGCATAAATAGGCCATACTTGATTGATGGGCATGAGGTTGGGATCAAGACTTTGACCGATCCAGAGGGAGATGATGAATATCGAGATGATGTGCAGAACCTGGTCGATCGCATATTGGGTGGTCGCTTGCGTCGGCCAACGTGCGGTGAGCAACCCTTTGCTGAAGTCCAATATGAAGTGGATACCAGCAAGGAGAATAAGTTTCAGCCAGATCGTATCTCGCGCTGGACCGACAAGGATGAACATGGCCACAAAGTGGATCGAAACATGCAGCCCTATACCCCATGGATTGCGTTTATTCTCGATTAACCACTCCGATTGAAGGGGATAATCGCTCAGCAAATGGGCGAAGAGTAGATGCCAGAACAGTGTGTCGACAAACATAATCTATGAATATCGCTGATGGAGAGCCATCATCTCCAATTTCCTATCGAACGTAGGGCCTTTTTTGCCGGTCGATTCATTCCATGTGGCTATTTTAAATCGAATTCCCTTGCAAACGCCAGAGCGGAGCTTATCCAACTTGCTCGGGCCTATGCGCATGAAAATGACCTTCACCCTAACCAATTCATACCACCATCTCCTTAATCAAGAGTTAAGCACATACAAGTAATGAGCGATGTCGAATGGATTATCCGTATTGAGAACGGTCTATAATCAAATGCAGCCAATTCGCTGCCTCTTATCCCACAAACCCTTGGTGCAATCCCACCGTAATCATAAGTCTTTTCTCAATGGGGATATGCCAATACAATTATCCTATGCTATCTCATGGGGGGATGAGCAACCAAATATCCCCAGATCGCCCGTGCTCATGCCCATATCCATTTCCCATTTTTACGATCTCCCCGCCCAAGGAGGTGGAGAAATAACGGAGGCTTGGTTCAATGGAAAAAGTGATCATCACGGCTGCAGTGACGGGTTCAAGGCCGACGAAGGCGATGAACCCGGCTGTCCCCTATACCCC
>CAYGXU010000190.1:0-3740 GCA_964353875.1 uncultured Anaerolineaceae bacterium
ACTTCGCATTAGCAAGCTAATGCACTCCACACATTGGAGTCCAAAAGCTTGCTTTTGGGCATTTCAGATTTGATCATAATCCAAAAGCCTATCAACAGGCTGATCTTGTACACGCTTCCTGAACTCCGATTCAGCATGATCCATGAACCAACGATAGCTGCAAAATGGATAATCCTCTGCTATGTGCGTAATGCCATGCTTCACTGGATTCATATGAACATAATGAAGCATGCCAAGATAGGAAGCCTCATCGCGAATACACCGATCCCAATAATTCCACCAGACTTGACGACCAGGCCTGTGATCAATGGAGTTGATGTATCTGGCGCTTAATGAATGCAGCGAGCGAATAAGCATTGATAATGTATTTGCGTTTTTTGGAGCTCTCGCGATGAAATGATAGTGATTTGGCAAAACGGACCATGCTTCTAATTGCCATTCAAGTATTGAGGCGCGTTCAAAAAGGAGTTCGCACAATTTTCCCTTCTTATCATCGGTGTTCAGCAATGGCTCCTTGTGCTTCATTGCCCCTGTAACCATGTAGGAAACACTTGGCTGGAATAGATGCGGAGGGTTATGTTTATAGGATTTATACATATCCATTTGCTCCTTCATACATCCGTGGGCTATTTTGGTGTTCGGAATCACCCATTTTGCCGGAGTCCAAAAGCTTGCATTTGGGAACTTCGCATTAGCAAGCTAATGCACTCCCCACATTGGAGTCCAAAAGCTTGCTTTTGGGGCTTGGCAACAGCAAGCTGTTGCACTCCCGGCTTTATTCGGAGTCCAAAAACTTGCTTTTGGGCAGTTCGCATTAGCAAGCTAATGCACTCCATTTAATAATTCGTCACCCGATCGATCAAGCCTTGCTCCCGCGCTCGATTACTGCACCAGCGGAAAATAAAGATGGCGAGCAGGCTGAATACGAGAGTCAATCCCGCCAGGATGGCGAAAAGCTGGGCGTTGCTGAGGTGGGAGAGGGTGGGAAAGGCCTCGGCCACTTCTCCGACCAACGCCCTGCGCAGCAATTCAAGCCAATAGGTGAGCGGCATAGCGTAGCCGATGGGCCTGAGCCATGCCGGTAAGACTTCGAGCGGGAAGATCGCCCCGCTGAAAAGGTACAGTGCGCCAGCGACGGCGTCCCCGATCAGGAAGAAGTGGTGGGCGAGGAGCAGGGTCACCCCCGCCAGGATGAGGCCCATGCTGGCCAGCATGAGGATGCCCAGGAAGAGCGCCGCCAGGAAGACAGGCCAGTTCGCCCCTGCCAAGTCCAAGTCGAGGTTAAGAAACAGCATTCCGGCTGCAAGGGTGATCACGACCGCCATCGAGCCCGTTAAAAAGCGGGCGACGCCACGGCCGACCAGGTAAGAAGGGATTCGAATGGGGGCGATGTACATGTATTTCAAGGTTTTGTAATGCTCGCGGTCATCAATCACCGCCCAGGAGATCCCGGCCATCACCGCGCCGACATAGATATAGAAGGCATTGCCCAGGAAGATATAGGAGAAAAGCGGCGAGGTGAAGTCGCCTTGGGTGATCAGACCATACATCACGACCAGAATCGCAGCCCCAGAGATGGGCTTGACGATGGAATAGACCAGAAAAAGGAACGGATCGGTCCAGTTGGACTCGATCTGCCAGCCAAGCCAGGCGGCTATTTTGAAAGATCGCAAAGAGGCTTTCAGTTCCATAACCTCCATCGCTCCTATGCAACGGCAAACTTCATCGCCGGCTTTCTGTGAGCCGACCCTCGCGGATCGCCAGCTTTTCCATGCGGGCCAGCAAGGAACGCGCACCGAATACGAAGAAGATACTCAGGATCCCCAGGATAGCCAATTCGATGCGAACATCCAGGAATCCGAACGTGGCGGCATCGGGGAACATCAGTTGGCGCATGGCGTCCATGCCGACCGAAAGCGGGATGATAGAGGCGCCTAGTGCCACCCAAAAGCCAAGGCTTTTAATGGGGAAGTAGAACCCGGAGAGCAGATAGATCGGTTCCTGGGCAAGGTTGGCCAGGTGCCACGCCTCTCGGTTGAGCAGCAGAAAGAGGGAGGAGGTCATCATGCCCATGCCATATAAAGCTACCATGGTTAACAAGAAGATGCCCAGGAGCGCCCAGAAGGAGGTCAGGACGAATTGGACTTTGAAGATCAGGCTACCGAGCAGGGTGATCGCCAGGGCACGCAGTGTGGTGGAGACCATTCCCCCTAACGCCATACCGAGCAAAATAGCCATCATCGAGCTGGGCGCCATGATATACAAAGCCAGGTTGCCTTGCTCCTTCTCCCAGTAGAGCTGACTCGACATGCCCCATAGGATGTTCATCCAGAAAGCCGTCATGGCGCCGCCCATGACCACGAAACCGATGTACGTTTCCGGTGCGCCAATGGCGCGGTAGACAAAGACATAAGCGGAGACCGCCAAAATCGGCAGAAAGACATCGAAGAACATCCAGGAACGTTCTCGCTGCGCCCCGACGATCCTGGGGTAGGCGCGCGCGATCACGGTCTGCAGGAAGAGCCTGGCGGAGTAAAGCCCCCGATCAGTCCCCCTCATGTTCGATCTCCTCCATGCTGTGTCCGACCAACTGGATGAAAACGTCCTCTAAGGAGGGCTGCCGCTTCTCTAACCGGTGGAGGTGGATATTGTCCGCGGTGAGTTGGTTCACAACAGCCGCCAACGCTTGTTCCTCTTCCAGGATCAACTCGAGGATGGCATAACCGTCCCCCGCTTGGTGGGTGCAATGTCGCACACCAGGAAGATGTTCAATGTGAGTCGGACCTGCGCCGTCCAAGGGATCCACTTCAAGACAGAAGATCGCCTCACGTTGGAGGGTATGTTTAAGATTGTCGGGGGAATCACAAGCCAGGATTCGACCATTGTTGATGATGGCTACTCGGTCGCAAAGCTGCTCGGCTTCCAACATGTGATGGGTAGTTAGTAGGATGGTTCGCTCCGCTTGGTTCTGCATCCAACTGCGGATAAAATCGCGCACATCGCGCGCCGCGCCGACATCAAGCCCGAGGGTGGGTTCATCCAGGAACAGCACTTGCGGATCGGTCATAAAACCACGGACGACGTTCATCTTCTGCCGTAAGCCAGTGGAGAGCTCAGAGGATTTGGTATTGATGCGGTCGCCCAATCCGACCACTTTTAGTAGCTCTGTGATCCGTCTATTGGCCTCCTTGGAAGGGATGCCGTAAAACTGGGAGAACATCCACAGGTTTTCCCGCACGGTGAGCAGACCGTAGCCAGAGGATTCACCCCCGGAGACCATGTTGATACGGGGGCGGATCTCCTCAGCCTGGGCGGTTACGTCAAAACCGGCGACGAAGGCCTTACCGGATGTAGGAGCGAGCAAGGTAGTGAGGATCTTGATCAGGGTTGTCTTACCGGCGCCGTTCGGTCCAAGCAGTCCGAAGAGCTCACCTTGCGGGACCTCGATGTTGATATCCTTGAGCGCCACCAATTCCTTGGGTTCGTCCTTCTTTCGGTGGCGGATCTTATAGATCCGGTTTAAAGCTTGTGTTTGAATTGCGGGAATACTCACCATCGGGCACCTCCCCCTACAGAGCAGAAAATATTAGCACATTTGTTTCAATGCGTCAAGGACGCGAATTTCGTCGGGTGCATTCCACGGAGTGTTGCATCCTGTACTCCCGCGGCCAGATTTAGGGTGGTATGGGGCTGTCTTAAGAGATCAGCCCTATTCTATCTTTGGCACTCATATTGCCAGG
>CAYGXU010000191.1:0-3737 GCA_964353875.1 uncultured Anaerolineaceae bacterium
GGCCAATGAGGTTCTGATAGGTGGGATTATCTTCAAAGATCACCGGCGCCCCTTTGGATGTGCTGTGGTCCACCAATAAGTTCACCTGATAGCGGCGCAATTGAGGCGATATCTGCCGCCCGCGCACGCCTGGCAGCGGGATAGGCGGCTTTTCTTGTTCCCCCTCCTGTCCGACAATCTCGCCCACATTCTCGACGATGTCCTCCTGAACATCCTTAAGATAGTCGGTGATCTCAGGAAATTCTTGATATTTCCCACGCAATTCGCCGATCAACCCGCCAACGGCAAAATTGGCGATCTCACGATGGAGCTCCCGGATGCGCTCCCGTACCTGTCGTTGCCATACCGGCACCTGCAAGAGGATCTTTTGCATCTCTTCCTGTAGTTCCGAAGCTTCTTTTTCCAGGCGCTTACGTTCCTCCTCCGAGAGCTTCTGCACTTCCTCAGGCGACATGACTTCTTTCTCGCGCATAGGAGCAAACACCAGTCCGGTAGGGGTGCGGATCATGGCCAGCCCTTTCTCCTTGGCTTTCTGCCCCAGGGCTTCAAAGGTCTCGCCCTGCCGCTCCTGAAACTCTTCCTCTAACTCCTGCATTCGTGTGCGGTACTCGTCGCTCTCAAAAGCCGAGGAGAGCGCCGTGCGGATCTCGCCCACCAATTGCTCCATGTCCTGACGAAGCTCCACTCCCTTGCCAGCCGGCAGGCGCAAGGCCTGAGGCCTATAGGATTCCTTGAAATTATTCACATAACACCAATCCGAGGGGGGGGCCGCGTCCTCGGCTGCCTTTTCGAAGAATTGCCGTAGAAGCGATCGCTTCCCCGTGCCAACCGGACCCAGAGCGAAAATGTTGTAACCTTTGCGTCGCATCCCAATGCCAAAACGAACCGCCTCGACCGCACGTGGCTGCCCAATAATTTCCGTTAATTGCGACAAATCATGCGTGGTGTCAAAAGCAAAGCGCTCAGGATCACAACGTTGATATAGCGCTTCCGCGTTTAGTTCCTTGATAGGCGACATTTTTTCCCTCCAAGCTCTTCCGCGAATATGGCTTTCTCTTGGCGCTGCGCCCAGAACGGATCAGGAACGAGCGCAGCTGCAATGGATGTGGGGAAAAACCCATCTGGCACTCGGGCTCCGGCAAATCATATTCACATCCCCCCACTTCTTGCAGCACAAGCTAATTCTAACGCATGGGGCCTTTCTTGTACGGACCTTCTGGATAGGTTCGCCGGGCAATGGCCTCATGCAAGGCGAATTTTGTCATATGTCACAGATTATGAAACTTGATGTGGCGATTCCGATAAAAGCTCCTCAAGGGTAGAGGTACCGGAAAGCTTAATCCCTTCTTCGGCTAAGCAATCCCTTTCTGCACGCAAAAAGCGCATGAAAGCTCCCGCCCGGTCCATTCGCATAGAAGGGAATTGGTTCAATCTCTCCATTAGCGTCTTAACGCACGCAGCATATAATTGCATTGGCTCGATAGCTCCCAACCGCTTGTGAAAGCCCGCTGGACTGCCCGCCCATTTTGCTTGGCGTTGAGCCAATAGGGCTTCCACCTCAGCGCACAGCCGCGATGGAATCGTCTCAACGAACTGAATGGAAGTATCCAATAACGGATCTAGGATCGGCGCGGTGGATTGAATGATGCAGAGCGTTCGATCCCTCTGGCTCTCGATACTCAGATCCCCGCCAAAGGTGAAGGCTTCAGCAATCTCGCTATCACGACCGATCATGATCACTCGGCCTGCCGCTACTCGGTGCTTGACTTGCCATGGCCAGGGATGGCAGATCGTTTGTACTTCAATCTCTCCGGCGGTTCCAACCACACTAACTTGCACCTTCTCCGTGTCGAAATACCCTCCGGTTGGGCGATCTCGAATGGCGATATCGAGTTGTGGATAACCTAGCGATCTCGGATCTTTTCGGGGGTGGAAATAATACCCAGGCTGCATCATTCTCTACATTTCACCTATAGCATAATCACGCTTTACCAACCTGTCCAATCGTCCGTCGTACGGGAATGCCCAAGATTTTTCTCTTAATTGGCAGACAATTCTCACATCCTGCAAATCATCGCATGAAATTCGTACAACTGCAAAAACATCTAGTCCTCTATTCATCTGCTTATTCCGTCACATTCCGACCTCATAAAGAGGGGTGCCATGCCTAAATTGCTCTCTGGTCAGGCTGCAACCTGGCCAAGTGGTTAGAAGCCAAATGGTCCATAGGAAGAGGCTTAAGCTCCGTTCCATTTGTCCGGATAATGCCATAATGAAAGGTGATGCAATAAAACTGCTCGGCGCATAGTTCAGAATAAAACCGAAATGGAAGATCAATCAATGAAACTTGCATGAACCTAAACACTGTTACAGGGTTTGAACCATCCTTAAAATACCCATTTTCTTCAGAATAGTTCTATGGGGCAATTTAAGCTGAATGAGTACCAGGCAGCAAGCGTTCGACAGCCACTGCCCGGTAGGTATAGATCATCCTGCCGACACCGAGCCGCGCGTCGCCGGATCAAACCACGTACTTACTTTAGCGTAGCTTCGTCGTCGATTGCAGTAAATTTTTTGTAGTGACTACACACTCTGGAAATCACCGTCTTCTTGCGGATCCCCTCCCTCCCCCTCCGAAGATCATGATCACCCCAAATAAGAACCCGAAGTTGTACCATCCCCCATTGTTATGGACCTCGTACATGGTGATCGTATCCGAGAACAGCGAGATAATGAACGTGACGGGCGCGATGATCCCATGCCAGAGACCCTGCCAGAATCCGCCCACCCTTCCCTCTTCATTGGCGGAATCCGACAATTCGTTGGGCCCCGCCGTACATCCCGCAACCATCAATAGCACAAGGATAAGAAATAATGCAGCCAGTGACTTCTTCATCGAGATCTTCCCTCCATTCAGGCTAGCGCATCTCGGGTGCCCGATGTTTGGATCTTCATTCAGCACTTTTTAGGCACTTTTCCATCGCTTCTACCGATATTATATAGGCGATGACGGATCTGCGCGAGGAGGTGCGGATGTGGATAAGACCAGCCGGAAGTGGATTGTTGGTTTCGCTTTGATCATCATCGCAGCCTGCCTTTGCTCGAGAAGCAGCCTTCCGTGGGTTCTGCTCTCCATGGCCACCGCTCCCCAGACGGAAATGCGCCTCTCCGGACCGATCTACATTGGATCGCATTACACCGTCTATGAGTTCGCCTGGTCTCCGGACAGCAGACATGTGATGTTTACCGTTGGTGGTTCGGAGGGTGGTGGTTCAGAGGGCTGGGAATGTTCGGATTCGATCACCTACGTGGCGAGCGCAGATGGCAGCCAATTGCTTCGCATTGTAGGTGAGACGAAATACGATTGGGCCCACCCGGCTCCTGGCCTTCCGATCCCCGAATATCGAATCATCCGAGAGGAGCCCACATGTCCAGCTATCGGCGAAATGGCCGGCGAAATGTCGTTCCTCGAGGCATTGCTTTCGTCTGGCGATGTCAAGCTTGAGAAAGAAATGGATATCAGCATGCTCTACCCCTATCGGGATACGCAGCAAATCACATGGTCTCCGGATCGCTGCTATGCTGCCCTGCCTCTGGAAATTGGATCGTACGAAGGCTTATTCGTATTTGAGATCGGAAGTGGGCAGGTCTATCGGATTTCCAAGGTGCGCGGTTGGCATGATGACCTCGCTTGGTCAATCGACGGCCCCTATCTAGCCTACCGGACCTATCGCGAG
>CAYGXU010000192.1:0-3715 GCA_964353875.1 uncultured Anaerolineaceae bacterium
GTGGTCTTCATGATCAAATTCCGAATAAAACGAAAATATTATACAAGGACGAGGTCGGATTGTCAATTCAAAATAAAGCCTGGGTGAATGTGTTTTGTCCCCTGGAAAATGAAGGCGCTTGACTTAACGATCCAGCCTCATCATACTGGAGACGATCTAATTTGCATTTATTGTGATTCATTCGCAATTGAGAGGTGAATTTTCAGGAAAGGTTTTCATGCAAGTTATATCCGTGAAAGTCGCCTAAAAGCGTTCTTCTTATAAGGAGGCAAATGATGAGTGAGCGTGAAGAGGAAAAATCCTTCTGGCTGAAAACCTATGGTGCTTATGAACCGGATCCCGTGTTGCAGGGCGAGGTGAAAGCAGAGGTAGCGGTGATCGGCGGCGGGTTCACCGGGTTGTCTACCGCTCACAATCTTCTCCTGGATGAGCCCTCCCTGCGTGTGATCGTTCTTGAGGGTGAGGTAGTGGGCTATGGCGCCAGTGGACGCAACGGCGGCTTCAGCATGACTCTCTTCGGTCTCGAGCCGGCAGTGACCAAAGCTCTTTTCGGCCAGGAGTGTACGGTCGAGGCACACCGGTATATGGAACGTGCAGTGGATTATGTACAAGACCTGGTTAACAAGTACAAGATTCAATCCGATTATGAACATCCTGGCTTCCTGCGCGTTGCCACCACAGCAGGTTTTGTGAAACGGATTCAGCATGACATGCAGATCCTTATGCAAATGGGGATCACCGGGCTGGAATGGTGGGAGGCAGAGCGAGTGCGTCAGGAGGTGGATTCGCCGTTGTTTCTGGGCGCCTGGTGGGAGCCGCGTTGCGGCTTGCTCAACCCGGCCAAGCATGTGCGTGAACTGAAGCGGATTGTCAAAGAGGTCGGGGCTATGATCTATGAGCGCACGCCGGTGGTATCGGTCGAAAGGGGCAATCCATTCATCTTGCATACAGCGCAAGGGAAGGTGATCGCCGATCGGATCGTTTTCGCTACCAATGCCTGGTCGCATCTCTTTCCCCAGTTGCGGCGAAAACAAATCCCGGCTTTCACCCACATGCTGATCACTGAGCCTTTGAGCGAAGAGCAGCTTTCCAGCATCGGGTGGCGCAATCGGCAGGGGATCGAGGATGCGCGCAACTTTGTGCACTACTTCCGTCTCACGGCCGACAATCGCATCGCCATGGGCGGGAGCGATGTGAGCCTCGCCTTTGCTGGGGATATGGAATGCGACCTGAACGATCGTGTTTTTGAAGATTTAGAACGGGATGTGTTGAGGCTCTTCCCCGGGCTGAAAGGGATTCGCTTTGTGGACCGCTGGGGAGGGCCGGTGAGTGTACCGGTTGATATGGCCCCTGCCATCGGCTTTGTCGGCGATCGGAGGGCGGTTTATTCCTTGGGCTGTGTCGGTCATGGTGTATCCATGGCGCAGTTGAACGGGCGTACCATCGCCGATCTGCTGCTCGAAAAGGACACTGATCTGACAAAGGTATGGTTTGTCGGTCGGCGCACACTCCCCTGGCCACCAGAACCATTACGCTTCGTGGCCAGCCATGCCATCCGCGGCTATATGCGCATCGAGGATGCGATTTATGAACGGGGGATGGAGAAGCAACAAAGCTGAACGATGGGGATGTTGATACAAATCAAGCTGGTATCGGGCTGGTTTCCAGAAGCGAATGAATCTTCTTATGGAAACGCGTTCTTCACTTAGATGAAATGCGGAGGTTGCATTAATAGGAGCAGCCTTCAACATCAAACCAACAATCTTAAGAGATTATCCTTTGTCAATAAATTGACCTCATAGGCATCCTCCAGGAACGGGAGTACATCTTCTCGGATCCGTTCCCAATTCGCCTCTGCAATTCTGTTTTTTAAAAAGCTTTTCCAGTTGGTGTCACTCAATCGAGACCCTTCCCAACCTGTCTGACTGAGGGCATTGTTCAAGTAGTCCAAGTTCGGTTTGGGCCAATCGCGGTCACTCAGATACCATAATAGGTCGTAGAAATCTCTTCCTTTG
This sequence comes from uncultured Anaerolineaceae bacterium, assembly GCA_964353875.1. Taxonomy (GTDB): domain Bacteria; phylum Chloroflexota; class Anaerolineae; order Anaerolineales; family E44-bin32; genus MGNI01. The sequence goes on from CAYGXU010000192.1 coordinate 2,016, forward strand.
GTGAACCCTCGCTGCAAGATGGCGTGAATCTTACCCGAGAATAAAGTTGCTTGGTTATGATGCTGAATCTGAAGGGCAATATGCCTCCGGACAACAGTGGTTTCCAGAACTGCTCCTTTTGGCGGATTCGTGTCAATTTCGAGCTTAACTGCCAGGACTTCACTCTCCTGGCTAGATAGACCAAGCTCGAAAAGTAAACCTCGAAACCTGATAAATGCATTATGAACGACCTTGCCATCATTAATCCGGAGCGTAATATCATAGCCTTCATGGGATAACGTTGATCGTATGGCATCCGCGTACTTCCTTAAATCATAAAGGTTATCCGACCGTTCGAGTGTGAAGTCAAGAACCTGCGAGTGACGCGGTAGGCCATAAAGAATGCGAAGCGCTGTCCCTCCATGGAAGGCGAGAGGGATCATCGCGCCGAGTCGCTGAAGGCTGCCTAATATCCTGGCCTGGAGATATTCGCGGAGAAGATTTCGGCTGTAAACCTGTGATGGGCTCTTCTGAATTAGGGCTCTTAAGAAATCTTTCATTCGGTTTCATATTGCAGCGATTCGCTGCGCGCCATTGTTTCAATAAACCTTGCAGCTCGAAGTTGCTTCGGGCGATTAAAGACTTGTGCTTGGTTTAGGAGATTTTCCATATCAAGCTTGCCGAGGTTTTGTAATCGTAATTCAACGAGATAATCCATCGTATCGCTTCTCGGGGTTAAATAGACCAAATCCAATAAAGCTTTCTCCGGTGTGGCCACGAAAGCTTGTTGCCCTCTGCTGAAATCTACCAACTCATATCCTGATAAATACTCGACCTTAATGTGATGAAAGAGGTAGGTTCCCAACGCTGTATCCCACCGACCGGGCCTCGTCGCGGAAACGCTGGTAATTGCATGCACTGTCTCAGGGATATGGTCATAATATGCAAGGGCTGATTGGCAACTCACGTAGGAACCGCGCACCATGCAATTGGCGATGGTGAAAGGATGCGGTTCCGCATTCCGAAATGGTGGGGCAAGGGCATATAGGCCACGGCGTAGTTGAAGGAGACGCCCGGCTTTCGTCCATCGGGTTAGTTGACGACGTATATCTGTAGGATCTGCATCGCCAGCCAAGAGCAAGCCTGTCTCGAAAACCGGCTCATCTGCTACGATCTCGAGTAGACTTTCAAAATCCATTGCATTAATATGCCATTAATGGCAAATTATTGCAATGAAATTATGGAAATCTCTTGCTGGGGCAGCAACAAGGATTTTTTTGACAGGCTAAGACCTTGGTGGTTTTGGGCCTGGGTATTCGTCAAGCTTCTTCCTCGGTCACGGCTGCGACCAGGGGAAAAGAAGGCCAACCACTCGATGAAGTCAATGCCACTTTTTTCCCTGATGCCAACAATATTCAGATTTCCATGGGGTGGGATGTAGGACAGCTGACCATGGTTGCGAACAGCAGCGAAGTCATCTTTGACGCTGTCACGCTGCAGTCGCCATCAAGAGGATCCGCGTAGTTGTGGCGTGAATCTATCTTCGCTGCGTTCCATCGATCGCTTTCAAAGGTGGAAAAAGGGGTGACCTAAAAATCCCATTTTCTGGTATAAAAGGGTCAGTCTCTGGAAATCTTATCTTTCCTTCCGTGAAAGAACGCCGGAGGAAATCGGCAGAGGGGGACTCAGCCGTGTATTCTGTAAGTCATATTTATCAGGAG
>CAYGXU010000193.1:0-3584 GCA_964353875.1 uncultured Anaerolineaceae bacterium
CGCTGTGCCACCCAAAAGGTCAGGAAAATCGGTGTAATAAAAATTACTGTAGCCGCAAGCACCAGGTGCCAAGATGTCTGGTGATGAGCTTGGTAGTTTTGTATACCAATCGAAAGTGTGTACTGACTCGTTTCATTCAGGTACAAAAGCGGACGCAAAAAATCTGACCACATAAAAGTGAAGTTCAATACAGCGATGGTAGCGATGGCGGCGCCCGACAAAGGAAAAACGACATGTCGAATAATTTGCCACTCGTTTGCACCATCCACTCGGGCAGCATCCAGAAGATCGCCGGGCAGGCGGATAAAAAATTGACGCAGTAAGAATATGCTAAACGCATCCCCTAGGAATGAAGGAACAATCAAGGGTAGAAACGTTCCGGTCCATTTCAGCTTGGCGAAGATCAGATAGGTCGGGATCATAATTGCCGGGAACGGAAGAAACATCGTCGCCAGCAATATGGGAAGCAAGATTTCTCTTCCTCGGAATTTCATCCGCGCCAAAGCATAAGCGGGTGTAATACTGCTTGCCACAACACCGATGGTTGAAAAAGTGCTGATGAAAACAGTGTTTTTTAGGTAGAGAAAGAAAGGAATTCTCTCAACCGCCTGGATATAGTTGCTAAAACTGATTGGGTCGGGAATCCACTTCGGGGGTTGTAGAAAGATCTGGTCTTCCGGCTTTAAAGAGCTGAGTACCACCCAGAATATAGGTGAGGCGAATAGCAACGTGAGCAAGATCAATCCCAATCTTCTCGCCAGTTTCACTAATTCTCCCAAGAGAACCTCCGCAGCAGCATACCAATCAGAACAGCAGAAATGAGGAAGAGAATCCAAGCCATCGACGAAGCAGCGCCCATTTCCAGGTTCACGAAGGCTTTTACATACAGATTCATGGCATAAAAGAACATGGAGCCCTCCGGCGGACCATTCAATACTGGGCCTAACGTGCCTGGCGCCGAAATGACTAAAGCTTGGGTAAAATACTGCAATCCTCCTAATAATCCGATGATCAAGACAAACATCGTGACGGGCTGGAGCATCGGTATGGTGATGTACCAAAGGAGCTGCAGGTTAGAGGCGCCATCCAGCTTTGCCGATTCGTAGAGAGAAATAGGGATGTCTTGTAAACCTGCCAAGTAGATCATAATGGAATAGCCAGAAGTCCATAACATCAGCAAGACCAGACCGGGCTTGCTCCAGCTAGGATCTAAGAACCAGTTAGGGCCATTGATGCCCACTAGATGCAATATATTGTTCAGAATCCCAAACGACGGATTGAGGACCCAAGCCCATGTTACTGCCGCTGCCACCAGCGGGATCGCCGATGGCAAATAAAAGAGGGCGCGCATAAATCCCACTCCCCTAAAAGTCTGGTTGAGAAAAATGGCCACCAGGAGTGCGAAGACCAGGCTTAACGGCACTCCAATGAAGGTCAGGTACACGGTATTCCCCAAGGACTTCCAGAACATCACATCGCCGATCAGCTTGGCATAGTTGGCCAGACCGGTCCAGTTGGGTTGTTTGAAAAAGTTATACCGTGTAAAGCTGTAGTACAGGGTGGCTAAGATTGGGAAGAGGTTGAATACCACCAACCCGATCAGCCAGGGCGATAAGAACAGCCAGGGAAGGTAATTTTTTGCGCGCCTCATGCTTCTTGGTTCCTCTATTACTTGACCTTCTCGTTATAAATGCCCATTAACTTCGCTTGCAGATCTTCCAGGCCTTTTTCAATGCTCACTTTGCCCGAATAGATCAATTCTTCCGTGTTGCCTATTTCGGCAAAAAATTCATCGGAAATCGGCGAAGCGGGAATAACCGCGGGCTTCACGACTTGGGCCAGTTCAATAAAGAACCTATAGTTTTCAGGCTGCTGGTCCTTATATTGATCGTATAACGCAAGAGCCTTAAGGCTGCTTGGGATATTGCCAATGCCCGTAGTATAGCAAAAGGCGGCAACATTCTCGGGTTGCAGCAGGAAGGCCATGAATTTCCAAGCTTCTTCCTTGTTGGGAGCACTGGCTGGAATGACGATAGTTGTTCCTCCCATCTCGAAATCATCTTTTAACTCAGGATAGGCAGCCGGATATGGGAAGCGAACAAAACGGAGGTCCACGTCGGGACAGTTCTTTGCAAAATTGCCCGGAGTCCATTCTCCATCGTAGATCATGGCCAGTTTTCCTGTGCACATAGGATCCTGTGCAGTACCATATTCGCCAAAACTGGTTTTGAAGAGTTGAACGTCTTCACGTCCGTATTTTTCGTAAGGCCACTTCGCAAAGGTGAAGACATCTACCCAACGCGGGTCATCAAATCCTGAAGTCCCATCCTCATGAAAAAAGGTAGCTCCAAAACGAACGGATATCGAACCGTCGCCACCTACGTGAGTCCAACCATAGTCGGGCAGCCATCCGATCTGCTTGAGCTCTCCTCCTTCGACAATTGTGAGCTTCTCTGCATAAGTGAGAAGCTCTTCCGTCGTCTCGGGGGGTTTATCCGGGTCCAAGCCGGCAGCCTCGAAGAGATCGGCATTGTAGATAAGCATAGACATATCTGTTCCGTAAGGGAATCCATATATCTTGCCATCAAAGGTTGTGGACTTTAACAACCCTGGAAGGATGTCGTCGATATCCACGTCCCCACCGCTATTATAGCCATTAAGCTCCTCTAATGCGCCCGCATTCGCCCAGGTACCAACAAACTGAGGACCCCACCATGTAAAGATGTCAGGCGGATTCCCGGCGGTGGCGGCTGCCATTACCTTATCAAGGGTGGAGTCAAACGACAGTTTGATCTCGACTTCGGGGTGCTCCTTGGTATACGCCTCAATAAGGGTTTTCGAAACCGCCCCTTCCACGGCCTCGCTGTTTGCGTGCCAGAAGTTGATGACAACTTTTTCTGCCGGAGGCTCTGTAGGGGTTGCTGCAGGTTTGCAGCCTACCAGGATCATCGATAGGATGATCGCGATCCCGAAGAATGTATATAGATGCTTACACATGTAATCTTCTCCTTCTTGATTTTAGTTTAACATCATCTAGATCTCATTGATCCATTTCGACTAGAAATACGAATGATCTTTCACCTCCTTCCTGGAGTTAGGCCAAATTGGCAATCAGCGCCTAACTATCGCAAAGGCTGAAAATCAATCCAATCTAACGCGAGCCTTTGGCATGCAAAAGATGATAATTTTTCAATCTCTCTCTATATAATTGCACCCACAGGAGCGTCTGACGATCAGTTCGGTCGGAAGCAGGATTTTGGAATCTGCCTTCCGGGTCTGTATCAATTGAACAAGCTGCTGCATCCCTTTCCGTCCCAATTCTTCTATTGGACTTCGAACGGTTGTCAAGGGTGGAATATTCGCATGGGTGAGATAGGAGTCATCAAAACCAACCACGGCAATATCTTCCGGAACCCGCTTGCCGGCCTCATGAATGGCGAGAATAGCGCCAATAGCCGATTCGTCATCGCCGGCAAAAATCGCATCAATATCTGCGTTTTCGTTCATCCACTTTCTGACTGTCTCTTTGGCAACTTTTTCATCGAACTCACCGATCCCAACTAGAGCAGGATCGACAGCTAAGT
>CAYGXU010000194.1:0-3509 GCA_964353875.1 uncultured Anaerolineaceae bacterium
GGCTGCCAACCCAGGGATTAATCCTACTATCCTAAGCATTGGTCAGCAAATCTTCATTCCTGGTCCGGAGGGCGATCCAGCCAGCGCTTTTCTCCCAGCAGCAACCCCTGTACCCATGAACCTCACTCCCGTCACATGCTATCGGACGCCAGCGGATAGTCTTTGGTGCCTGACAACCATTCGGAATGACGGACCTTCAGATCTTGAAGGGGTTTCTGTGATGATCGCGCTCTTCGATCAAAATGGAAATCAACTTGCATCGAACCCTGCCTATAGCCCAATCAACCTTTTGCCTGTGGGGCAAGTCATGCCTCTCGCTGCCAATTTTCCCGCTCACGCGCCTCAGTATGCCGTTGCACTTGCTCATCCTATGAGCGCTTTTAACGCCTTAGGTGTCGAGGAGCGCTATGTCAATGTAGAAATCAAACTTCGGTCGGACAAAGCTGGAGTTGGGAGGATGGATTGGAAAGTAACTGGGCAGTTGGTATTAATGGAAAATACGGATAGGAAGATTGATAGGATTGTCCTACTTGCGGTCGCCCTGGATGAAAATGATCAAGTCATCGGATTCCGCAAATGGAAGGCGAGTGAGGATCTTATCCCGGGCGAAGCAGTTCCTTTCGAAATAGTGGTCTATAGCCTAGGACCGGCCATTGATCATGTGGAAATCTTGGCTGAAGCTTCCATTGCACCGTCTGATGAGGGATGATTTTAGTTTCGGATAAGGTGTTTGGATTGGATGATTCAATCAATGATCTTTTCATACAAGCAATCAAATGAATTGAAGATGGGCCAATTTAAGTGGACTTCCAGTTGCATATGAGACTTCCAAGATTTCTATTCTTGAATATCTCCAACTCCAGAACCAGAGTGATGATCTCGTTCGAAAGTCATTTTGCTCAAGTCGCTGAACGGTTTCTTGCTCGAGATGGTTGGTTATCATGGTATTGGTTACAGGTAAGTGGACTTTCACCAGGGAATTTTCTCTCGATGTTTGCGCCCTACGATCGGTCCCTAAGGGTTCATTCGGGACAGGAACTGTCAGCCATCAGTTGTTTATTAGCGGGTACAATTCTGATTGCTCCGAATTTATTAACCGGAATTTTTCACCTACTGGGTCCCAATCCTCTGTGTTTCGATAAAATTAACTAGGCAAGTGATTGAAAAGGGATGATCCGCAAGTCTCTGGGAGAAGAATGAGTCAGCTTAAATTAATCAAGGGAGAAGATCGGGAGCAACTTGCTTCCTTGCTGAATATGAGGTCGGCCGGGGATGCAACGGCTGCCTATTATGCGTTATATCATCCTGCGGAGAAAGTTGAACTATATGTATGTTATGGTGGAAGTGGAATACCCATCGGGTTTCTCGCTCTGGCGCGAACCGGATTGGACCTTTTTCGTCCTTTGGCTGTGCCTTTGGTTGCTTCGTCAGTCATTCTCCGTAATTTATTCCGGGAAGCGCTTGGTACAAATCGGCAAGTCATCCTCCTTCTACCTCTCGAGCAAAGAGAATGGATCGGAGAGGATCTCAATTTGACTGAGATCAGAGTCGGAGAATTATTTCGTTTGGATCCAGCAGCTTTCAGGCCAATCATCAATGTCCTCGTTATGCAAGTGGATAATCCTGATGGTTTGCCACGATATGAGGTTCATTCCCGTACCGGTGCTTACGCCGCAGCGGGAGTCAATTGGATCGGGGATCCGTATGCAGAAATTTATTTAGAAGCAAACGAAGAAGCACAATTGCGTGATTTGGCCATTTCAGTCCTGGCTGCAATGAGTAACCGTCTACTTGAAGAAGGTAGGGTACCGCTTTTTCGGTTGGATAACACGCTTATTCTTGATCCTGAAGCCCTTGATCGAGTCGGTTATCGAAGTACAGGCACACGGACATTGATCGCCTATGCAACACGAAGCATGAAAGAGGGATAATTGTTATGAGGTCATTCAGATGATTAAAGCCATCCACACTTTTCCACGCGAATTCTTATGGGGTACAGCCACCTCTTCCCATCAGGTGGAGGGGAATAACACGAATAATGATTGGTGGGATTGGGAACAGCAGCCTGGCAGAATAACCCAAGGTCATCGATCGGGGAACGCATGTGATTGGTGGGGAGGTCGATGGAAGGAGGATTTCGACCGAGCCAGGCAAGATGGACAGAATACTCACCGTCTGTCGATTGAGTGGAGCCGAGTAGAACCAAGCAGTGGGAAGTGGGATGATGCTGCCCTTGATTATTACCGAGAAATCCTGCAAGGAGCGCGTGATCGAGAATTGATCCCCATTGTTACGCTCCACCATTTCACCAATCCTCTCTGGTTGATGGGGAGCGGGGGTTGGGTGAATGCAAATGTAGTCCAGTCTTTCGAGCGTTTTGTACGTAAGGTAGTCAGCTCATTGCGGGATTTGGTCAATATTTGGGTGACTATTAACGAACCGAATGTTTATCTCTATTCCGCTTATTTAAAGGGCATATTTCCTCCTGGCGAGAAGGACTTCAAGAAAGCGATCGAAGTTGCGCGCCACTTGGCTCTTGCCCATGGTGCTGCATATCATGCAATCCATGAGTTGCAGCCGGAAGCCTTAGTTGGCCTGGCTCATCATTATCGAGGCATGAGACCGGCCAGACCAAGGAATCCGTTGGATCGGTGGGCGACAGGAATACGAAGCAGGATCTTCAATGGTCTTTTCCCTCGCGTATTGACGGATGGCAGGATGCATCTATTCGGTCGCAGGTACTCACTACCTGAGGTAGCTGGTACCCAGGACTATTTCGGTTTGAATTACTATACGACGGAACAGGTGGCTTTTGATATCCATAATCCAAGCGAATTATTTGGGAGGGGTTTTTTCCCACAAGAAGCTGATTTGAGCGAAATGGGATTTATCGCCAATGATCCGAATGGGATGTGGTCGGCTCTGCAATGGGCACACAAATTTAACTTGCCCATTTACATCACCGAAAACGGCGTTGAGGACTCCAAGGACCGGATGCGGCCACGTTATCTGGCACAACATATCCGGCGAGTGTGGTCAGCGGTGAATTTCAATTGGCGGGTCAGGGGATACTTTCATTGGACATTGGTAGATAATTTCGAATGGGAAAGGGGCTGGACTCAGCATTTTGGGCTATATGATCTCAATGTTGATACACAGGAACGTCGTAAACGCCCCAGCGGGCACTTCTATGCTGAAATCTGCAAAGCGAATGGCTTGTCCTCCGAAATGGTGGCGAAATATGCGCCAGAGATTCTCGATGAGATGTTCCCAGGAAAGGGACCGGGCGAATTGACAATGGCGCAGAGTGCATAAGGAGAATTTTCGAATCCCCTCGATTGACAACATCCATATCACTGTCCTTTCTTTCAAGGGGTCATCTTTTAACCATCCATCTTGCCTACTTCGTGAATCCAATCGTATAATTGCCAAGCTGGTTTGTTAAGACAGGAACAATAGGTTTCTTCATCTGGTTGTGGAGAGGTTGCGTAGTCTGGTCTAACGCGCGC
>CAYGXU010000195.1:0-3454 GCA_964353875.1 uncultured Anaerolineaceae bacterium
TCCTTGATATATTAATCCCGCACGTTCGCTTCGGAGAGAATGAAATTTCCAGCCCGGACCAACTCAGGCTTCACGAATCCGTTCGCTTTTCTCATCGTGGCAGACATCAATTCGGCTGATTGCGCGCCCAAGGGAATCCCATTGACTCAAATCTATTAAAATCGGGCATATTGATTGCAATTGGCATCACCATTCACAACATCCCAGAAGGCATTGCCGTTGGGGCAGGCTATATGCACACACCCCAGTTCGGGTTATTTATTGCTCTGGCGATCCTGCTGCATAATATTCCGGAGGGCATTGCCACGGCGTTACCCCTCTGCAAGAGCGGTGTATGCCGGTGGGACTCCTTCAAAGTGGCCTTCTTTTCTGGATTGGTGGAACCCATTGGTGCGCTGATCGCTGCTCTTTTCTTAGTCTCTTTCCAGAAGCTGATCCCCGGTGCATTGGCATTTGCAGGTGGTGTTATGGTTTTCATTACACTCGATGAGCTCATCCCGGCCGCACGCGAGTATGGGCATCAGCACTTTACAGCGATGGGGATTATCACAGGAGCCATCTTTGTCTTCCTGCTCTCAGGGATTTTTGGTGTCTAGCCGTTCTAGCCGCAAAAGGCGCTGCCAAGAGGGATATCTTCTTCTATCATCGTCATACCAACTGAACCAGTATACGGAATAGATGCGTCGCCTTGCGATATGATGTCCCATGCAGTCCGACTTACAAATATCCATCTCCTATTTGGGAAGAAAACAGGTGATAGGCCTTGGAGCATCAATTGAATAATCCCCTGAGTGTAATACCCTATCACCCAAGCGCATTGCGCAATGACTATTTCATTATAGCCAGCACCGCGCCCAAGACGTCAGGTACCGGAGTGTTCACCTCCCAATTGTAGGTCTATGCAACTTATACAACGATGCTTGGCAAAGCAAGATCCGCCGCCTGAAAAACATTCCCATACCCCCAGTCTCCTCCTTAATCTCAATTAGATCACTGAAGCTTTCAGGCTCGGGCGATTGCCCCTGTGCGAAGCGACTCTGACTTATGCCCTTGGGGTACATTCCATTCAGGGTGAAGCAGACATCCTGATCACGCGGAAACGCTGGCTCTATTCAGCTCGCTTGATCGGCTGTATTGCATTTTATCAATCGCTGCAACCAAAACCGCCCCATAGGGCGGATGGAGTGGCGAGGGTGAGATTTGAACTCACAACCAAGGGCTTATGAGTCCCCTGCTCTGCCATTGAGCTACCTCGCCATTCTTCGGTAAGATCTCTTTCGCTTCTCGCATTGGGCAAAGGGATTATAGTCGAATGCAGATCCTCCCTCAAGCGTTTGGGAGCAGCCATCGATGATCATCATGATCCACCACTGTCAAAAAAACGGATCTCCAGACTCAATGAAGAACCCAATCCAAATTAGCCTGAATCTCTTCCAACGAAGAGAAGCGTGCATATGCTGCATCGAAATCCCTGCCATCGAGATTGTGATCCGGAACGACGACACAGCGCATCCCGGCTGCTAATGCCGCCTGCATGCCGACCAGGGAATCTTCAATCACCAGGCAAGATCCAGACTCCAGCTGCAGTTGGAAGGCAGCTAAACGGTAAATATCCGGTTCAGGCTTGCCTCTGCTAACATGATCGATCGCCACCACATAATCGAAATGGTCTCTCAGGCCTAACACATCCAATAGACTCATCACATAGTTCATCGGGCTGTTAGAAGCGACTGCCAGTCTCATGGCACGTTCTTGAAGCGCCATGATTAGCTGATTCAATCCCTTCGCTTGCTCCGCTTCGGCAAGCGCTATCCTAAAGCGCTCTTGATGATGGTGGGTAAGGATCTCCTCGATGCTGAGAGGCAGGCCTTTCTCCCGACGGAGGTATTCGGCCGAAGCCCCAATTTCCTGACCGATCATCTGCGCATATTCCCTCTGCTCGAAGGTTTTGTCGTACACATCAAGCAAATTCTGCCAGGCTTTTTGGCTAAACGGCTCGCTATCCACCATCACTCCGTCCAAATCGAAGATCACCGCTTTGATCATCCGCACCTCGAGTTGACAACTCCTAATTTTATCGTCAAATATTTGTGATAATATTCACATATTGCCGCTATTGGATAAGCCAAGGCGGCTGCCGCACGAGCAGGTCTTGAAATCCTTCCGAACGTTCGATACCCGCCTGGGCGTGGAAGCCCAGTCGGTTGGAAGCAAACCGAGGTGGCTGGCAGCAAGAAAAAGCGGCTTAAACCACTATCCTACTGCCATAACCTTAGCGCCATCCGAAGCCTGACAAATGTATACCTTTGCCTGCAATCCGGTTTGTCCTCGATAACGCTGGAACACGTTTTTGCTGAAATCTACAGCAACATCCTCTTGAACCAGCGCTACCGCACAGCCGCCAAAACCGGCGCCCGTCATGCGCGCACCCAGGCAACCTTCCTCCGAGCGAGCCATCTCAACCATTCGATTCAACTCCTCGCTCGAAACTTCAAAGTCATCCCGCAGGCTGGCATGACTGGCATCCATAAGCTCCCCGAGCCGTAACGCATCCCCTTGCAACATCGCCTCAGCCGCCTGAAGCGTGCGTTCATTCTCCCCGATGACATGCCGCGCACGACGAAAAACGGTCGCATCTAAACCGGGTTTGCCCGTATCGAGATGTGCAAAGGATACGTCCCGTAACGCCTGAACGCCAAAAAACTGAGCGGCTGTCTCACATTGCCGGCGCCGTTCATTATAGGCTGAATCGACCAGGCCACGCCGTGTGCCTGTATCCAATACTGCCACCACGGTCCCAAGCGGCAAGGGGATTGCCCTCGTCTCGAGAGAACGACAGTCGATCAGCAAACCATGACCGGCCCTGCCTCCAGCAGAGATCATCTGGTCCATGATCCCGCAGTTCACCCCAACCCATCCGTTCTCAGCGCGTTGTCCAAGGTGGGCTATCTGTGTAACCTCCCAATCGAGATGGGAGAGCCGGGCGAAGACCTTCAGGGTGGCGATCTCCATCGCAGCCGATGAGGATAGACCGGCGCCAATGGGGATATCACCGGCAAGCACACCTTGCCATCCTTGAAGCTGATAACCATCTTCTTGCAGTGCCCAGGCAGATCCCTTGATGTACTCTCCCCAGCCGATCGTTTCCTTTTGGAATCTATTCAAGGAGAAATGGAGCGTTCCCTCAAAATCCAGCGAGTGACAAATGACCTGCTGATCTTCCCGTCCCTGGAACGCGATCCAGATCGCCCGATCGATGGCCATGGGCAGGACGAAACCCTCGTTGTAATCGGTGTGTTCGCCGATCAAGTTGACCCTGCCCGGGGCACGGATAAGCGCCGATGGATGCGAACCAAACCGTTCGCAAAACGCTTGACTGACTTTCGAGATCATTTCCTGCAAACGGCACCCCTCCCGCAATCTGTGCTACCTTGATGCCAATTTTGTTGACCGT
>CAYGXU010000196.1:0-3407 GCA_964353875.1 uncultured Anaerolineaceae bacterium
CTTGCTTCGCCATTTCATCTCCTTAGCGTCGGGCCCAACGGTATCGAGCTCAGCCGCCGGGCGGCTCAGGCCATCCTCCATTCTCGCGCTAGAACGTTGGCAGGCGAGGCAACCTACCCTTTCCGCACGCCAGGCGGGTCGGCTGTAGCGAGTTGATCAAATAAAAACGCTGCGCCTGCTACCGTATTTCGTGATTCCCTAAAAAAGGATAGGATGTGCAGCAATTTAACCTCGATTGGTTGTGATGCGCATCAAAGATACGCTCTTTTCACCGTTTTGGAAAGCGTTGGAATGCAAATCCTTTGCAGGAGAGACGCAAGTGCGGACCTAACATGGATCCTACGAGATCCGTGGGTTGAATGCGCTCCCCCTGCGGAGGAACATAATATTGCATAGAGAGTGGATAGATGTTTTCGGTAAGATCTGCCTGGGTTAATGATTGGAGAAGTCAAAGTAGGTTGTTAGATGCCCTGAGATGTTAAGGAGATTCTGGATTCCCAGGAATACAGCTTGACAAGTGCAACGCTTTCATAGATGTTAGGCACACAATCAAATTCCCTGCGAACAATCACAAGGCCGAATGAATATCGCGGTGTCCGAAACACCAAAACTTGTCCAGATTCTCCGCCAGTGGCATAGCGCTTGATAGACCTTCCCCTAGATTTCTCCTTTCGGACCGTCCTCAGGGGTTCTTGAATTCGGCGAGCGTGAATCACTAGGCAGATACTTGTTGACATTGTCAATCACCAGGACGCCGCCTGGACGAATCAGATTGAGAACACTGAGTACGCAGAAATCGCGATAGATGCCATCGACAAGAACAAAGTCAATGCTGCTTGCGTCAAATCGTTCGGCCTGCCTCACATACGCGGAATGGCCGCCTTCTCTGTCTTCCCTATCTCTCGGTGCGAGGTGGTAATCAACATTGTCTTGATTGCTGTCCTTCAGCATTTGATGTACCCTCCTGTACCAAGATTCATCGTGTTCTACGCTTGATAGATGTTGGATGCGTTTCGCGAACCATACGGTACTTTGGCCACTTCCGAATTCCAGTCCGATATCCGTGTCTCTAAGGAATGAAGCCAAAATCGCGTTTGCAGCAGGAGTTAGCCAGGGGCGGTCTGGAAAGGCTCTTCGGTAGCATATCGTTGCTATGCGATCTCTTATGTATCTTGGCGTCCAATGCCTGAATGTTCTCATTTGTGATTCGTCCGTGTCTTCGTGATTGTGCTATTGCCACTAGTTCTCGTGCATTGCTCCGGAGTGTTATTGAACCAAAGAGGCCTTGCAGACAGCGAAACCACCCCGGTTGATGCCCAAAGCATGCACTGCGGTTACCGATTTCCCCCACTCCTTGAGAGATAGCACGAGCAGGGATGTGCCCAACGGTTTGGCTCAGCCGCAGCGGCGTGATGGCTAGATGCCCAACCCATTATGACCCGAAAATTCGTAAATCGCGCCGCGTATGCAAGCGGCAAAGCTGCTGTCCGATGCAGCCGATGTTGGCAGACTGGACTTAGCGGTATCCGGCTTGAGTCGCTTCCCTCGCTCGGACGCAGACTCTTTTCACCGCTTACTCGCACCCGTACCACTATCTGTGACTGACTGCGCTTGCCATACCGCATTAGTGTGAAACCAACAGTTCTATAGCAATCACGATTTATTGTGGATCTTACCAAGGCAGCAATACCAGATTATTTTGGACAAGCAAATGTCAAATTTAGCTCGACACGATCACCGTCTTGAAGTTCAAACGACTTTCCGGCAACCATGTTATGAACACCTGCATAATATAATAGCCCCACACAATAGCCATGATATGACACCCAGAATTCACCACTATGATCATCACACTGATTAGGCTGAATACCTGGGCAATTGGGGGCATTTTCCCAAGTGATGATAAGATCATACTTCCCGGCTGGTATATCAGTGAAACTATAACGTCCATCCGAACCGGTAGTCAAACTAGCAACCATATCACAACTGAGGATTGTTTCACATCTCGTAAGTTCTACAATTGCACCTGCGAGAGGTTTTCCAGCCTCCCCATCGATAACAATGCCATAAATTCCCTTGTTGCCGTTACAAGCGGTAAGAAAGGAAATTGTACAAAGTAGAAAAATAAATATGCGTAGCTTCATAAGTAAATCCTCTTTGGTGGGCATAGGCTGCCCAACGACCTTGAGCTCAGCTACCCAGCGGCTCAGGCAATGGCTCAACCGGTCTTGCGTATTCTGGCAGGCGAGGCACGCCGGCTTTGGCGGCCGCCAGCCGGGTCAGCTGCAGCGAGCTGATCATATAAAAACGCTGCACTTCCCACTTCACTGGTAGTTGGAAGAACATTCCAGAGAGGAAAGGTGCAGCAAGAACCCTATCATAGGCTGTGATGCCCATCGACACTACTCGCTCTTCGCTGTCTTCGACGCTTCTACTTTATCCGTTAAGCAGGCCCGGGTCAATCACCAACCCGGCGCCATCAGGGATTTCCTTTCCGTTTTCCTAAAAGGAACTCCCGTGGCCCTTGAAACCGGCGGCAACTGTTACTGGATCGTCGACGAGATCGAGGAAGCCGGATGCGTTCCGCTCCTGGTTCATGGAGCTAAGGCCAAGGTGATCATGGGCAACATAAATAAAACCGACAAGTTCGACTCCAGCGGCGGTAAGACCCGCTATGAGCACATGCGTAAACAAGCCAACAACTACCTCAAGTGGGCTTTCATTAAGGCTGCCAATGTCGTCGGTTCTCACCGACACCACCCAACCTGGAAAGGCAAGAATGTTTCGCAGGTTTATGAGAGCAGCTGTCCAGAGAAAAGGCCACGCCACCGCAGTTGGCGCTGTCGCCAGGCATTTGGCGGGATCGGCTTTCTGGATCCTCAAGAAAGAGGAACCTTATCGTGATCCTGCCTTTCGTAGGCAGGGCTCTCCGACGTAGGTGTAAGGGCGTGCCTAACCTGGATCCTCAGAGATATTCGAGTTGATTGCGAGACGCCTGCAGGAGTTGCTCTTATCGCTTTGACGACGGGTAGATGTTTCCAGGGAGACCGGCTCGATCCAGGGGAGGTTACTCGTCCTTCAGGGAGGTATTTAACCTGTTAGGAGCAACAGAAAAGTGAACACCTTTTTCAATTCAAAGGTGAACTCTAAACCCCTGAAGCGGAAGGGCGAGGGGATGGACCATTTCACTCCTCCGCCATATTCGAAGCTCCATGGCTTGTTTTTGTATATCCGGGACCATGTGAATATCCGCTTCTTCACGCAAGTTCACCTTGGGCACTTGGATTTCATGATTAAAAAGGGAAATGCGTCGATAGCCATTTACGATCCGTTGCTCACAGAGACAGAAGACATCTTTGGGTGAGGTATAGGGTTCTGGGCTGGAGAAGGGTTGGAAAAGGCTGTTG
>CAYGXU010000197.1:0-3339 GCA_964353875.1 uncultured Anaerolineaceae bacterium
AGAGCCTGTTCATACGCTTTTGGCCTATATTAGACAGCCTTTTTGGACAGCCCCGGTTGGGGGGTGAGGGCATACTATGAAACCCAAGAAACTGCGCCTCTGGCTGCTCCTCCCCGCCATCCTGGGGATCTTGCTCGGCGCCTTTGCTCTCTGGGCATCGCTCATCCCAGCGCCCATGGCGGAGGCGCTCGAGGCGATGCGCTCCGACGCTCAAGTCCTGGTGGGAGCCGAGCCTTGGCTTACTTTCCAGCCAACCTCAGGCGATCCTCAAGCAGGCCTGATCTTCTACCCCGGCGGACGGGTGGACCCGCGCGCCTATGCCCCCATGGCCCGCGCCATGGCCGAGAATGGCTACCTGGCCGTCATCGTGCCCATGCCGCTCAACCTGGCCATCTTCTCGCCCGAGCGGGCGGCCGAGGTGATCGAAGCCTACCCGGACATCGAATCCTGGGCCGTGGGTGGTCATTCCCTGGGCGGGGCGATGGCTGCCCAATATGCCGGTCAACATCCGACGCAGGTGGCAGGGCTGCTCCTCCTGGCCGCCTACCCCGCCTCCAATAATGACCTCTCCTCGCTCGACCTGCTGGTGACCTCCATCTATGCCACCGCAGATGGGCTGGCCACCCCGGACAAGATTAAGGCCTCGGAGATGCTCTTACCTGCCGATACCGTATGGGTCGCCATCGAGGGCGGCAACCACAGCCAATTCGGCTGGTATGGTTTTCAAAACGGTGACAACCCGGCCGGTCTCTCTCGCCAGGAACAGCAAGCGATCATGATTTCGGCTACAATGGATCTCCTGATGCGCGTGAAGGAAATAACACCATGAAACCCTGGGGCCGTACCCTTCTCATCGTGGTCGGGATTCTCATCGCACTTCTTCTCATTGGCCCATTCTTGATCCCCATCCGACCCCTGGAAGGGACGGTTGCGCCGCAGGAGTTGGCCGAGCCACCCAGCCAGTTCATCGAGGTGGAGGGCATCCAGGTCCATTACCAATCCTATGGCCAGGGCGAGCCCACCTTCCTCCTATTGCACGGCTTTGGGGCCAGCCTGTATTCGTGGCGGGAGGTCTTCGAACCCCTCTCTCAAATGGGCACCGTGATCGCTTATGATCGCCCCGCCTTCGGTCTCACCGAACGACCGATGCCGGAGGAGTGGCAGGGTCGGAATCCCTACACCCCGGAATTCCAGGCACAGCTCACAGTAGCGCTCATGGACGCCCTCGGGGTGGACAAGGCCATTCTGGTGGGCAACTCGGCCGGAGGCACACAATCCCTGCTCACCTACTTCAACAGCCCGGAGCGCGTACAGGCGCTCATTTTGGTTGACCCGGCTGTGTATACCGGCGGCGGCGCGCCCAGTTGGATAAAACCTCTCTTGAAGACACCCCAGATGCGCCGCCTTGGCATCCTGGTGGCGCGCGCCTTCATTAACCGCGGCGAATCGCTGATCGATCTCGCCTGGCATGATCCAACCCGCCTCACCCCTGAGGCCGTCGAGCTCTATAAAAGACCGCTTAAAGTAGACAATTGGGACCGAGCCTTGTGGGAATTTACCTTGGCCAGCCATGACCCTGATTTGGCTTCTCGATTGGATCAGGTGACGGTCCCTACCCTGGTGATCACCGGCGATGACGATCGCATCGTCCCCACCGAGGAGAGCATCCGCCTGGCTCAAGAGTTGCCCAATGCGGAGTTGGTGGTCATCCCCAACTGCGGCCATGTCCCACAGGAGGAGTGCCCCCAAGCTTTCATGCAGGCGGTGGAGGAGTTTGTGGCGGAGATAACCCAGTAATTCCAAAAATCCCATTTTTTGATAAAGTCAAGTTCCGAAAAGGCAGATGCCCTCTTCAGCAAGAATAACCGCCTGCAAAAAAAACGAAATGGAAGCATAATATATCCCAGGATGAATTCCGCATTACCCCATGCAGCAGGAGTCCATGTCGGACGTTATCGGCCTCCATGACATTTTAACACCCGTCTGGTGGTTTCATAATCGGCCTGGAAAATCCTTCCAGTTCTATGGGGAAGGCCAGAAGTGATCATTTCAACCGCGTAGGTGATAGCATGTACGATCAGCCTGTGACGAAATTACCGCATTCACATTTGGGGGTCGCTTCCTTCACCGTTGGATTGACAATCGTCCTGCTCGTCTGTCTGATTTTCGCTTTCTCGATTTTTCTCGGCATGGGAGAATCGGAGGAGGACCCCCAGATGGCGATCTCCGAATCCGCCTCCGCTTTCACCATCGTCATATGTTCGGGGATCCCGCTCAACCTCGCCGGCATCCTCCTCGGAGTCGTTGCCTTTTTGCAGCAGGATCGCAACAAGCTCTTCGCAATCCTTGGCTGTTCACTCAACGGTCTATTTTTGATAGGTTTGGGCCTTCTTTACTTTCTCTCGTAATTCAGAAACGGATGAAGGTCCTTATCTGTCCTCGATGTTGAGCTAAGCTTCGTAGTTGTGGATACGCCGGTACATGATGAGAGTAGGAATTTTGAGCCTCCAAGAGCTTCTAAAAAATCACCAACCCATCTTATTAGACGGCGCCATGGCGACCCAATTGGCTGCTTTGGGGTTGACGATGGGCGGGCAGAACAACCTCGCCCACCCCGAGCAGGTTGCTTCCATCCATCAGCATTACCTTGAGAGCGGTTGTCAAATCCTGATCACCAATACCCTTACCATGAACCGCATCTACATCGAATCCCATTGCCTGGATGTGGATGTTAGAGAAGTCAATCTCGCCGGTGCGAAGCTGGCGCAATCCGTCGCCAAAGGGAAGCGATTCGTGCTCGGCGATATGAGCTCTACGGGTAAAATCCTTGAGCCCTACGGAGATCTTCCAGAAACAAAAGCCTTTAAGGCTTTCAAAGAACAGGCCACTGCCCTCGCCGATGGAGGCGTGGACGGGTTCATCATCGAGACTGTATTCGACCTGAGAGAAGCGCTTTGTGCTCTGCGCGCATGCTGCGAGGTGGCCTCGCTCCCAATTTTTGCGACCATCGCTTTCGCCACTTCGCAACATGGCGGGCGTACGATCATGGGGGACACGGCCGAAGCATGTGCCCGGGTACTCACGGACGCAGGTGCGAGCGTTGTGGGCGCCAATTGTGGGGACCTGGATCCCTTCCAGATGGCGGAGATCGTATCCATAATGGTCAAAGCGACCTCCCTGCCGATTCTGGCACAGCCCAACGCCGGAAAACCCAAGCTGGTCGAGGGGCAAACGTTGTTCGACATGTCGCCCTCCG
Organism: uncultured Anaerolineaceae bacterium; assembly: GCA_964353875.1. Taxonomy (GTDB): domain Bacteria; phylum Chloroflexota; class Anaerolineae; order Anaerolineales; family E44-bin32; genus MGNI01. The sequence continues at coordinate 3,257 of CAYGXU010000197.1, forward strand.
AATTCGCCAAAGGGATTTCCGAATGCATTCGGTCTGGCGCTTCGCTTGTGGGCGGTTGTTGTGGAACGACGCCTGCACACATC
>CAYGXU010000198.1:0-3235 GCA_964353875.1 uncultured Anaerolineaceae bacterium
ACCCTCGATTTCCAGGACCAGCACACTCACCCAACAATAATCTTTATAGGTCCAAGGATCCACATAAACCCAGCTCCCTTCCTGGTTGCGTCCGATGAGCGTGACCCGATCTCCGGGGTAAAGGCCCCATTCGAACAGGTAGGCCACTCCGGGACCATAACGGCAGTTGGCCTGTTCGAGAACCCTGGCACGCACGACCGGCGTGGGGGTGATCGTAGGCGTTTGGCTGGGTGTGGGCGTGATGCTGGGTGTCTCAGTGATGGTCGCGGTAAGGGTGATGGTGGGAGTATAGGTCAGGGTCGGTGTGCGCGATGGGATTGGCGAAGCCGTCGCTGTCGATGTCGCAGTGGCAGTTGAAGTCAGAGTCGGCTCAGGTGAAGGGCTGTTTGTTAGCGTGATCGTGGGAGTCGCAGAGGGTGTGGGTTTGCTCGCCCATGCATATCCACCAGCAAAACCAGCCGCCAGCAAAAACAACCCCAAAGGCAAGAAAATCAATCCGCGTCTCACGCATGCGATTCTGGACGAGAATGCGTAGCAGCGCAAGTTGCGGCATTAAAGAACCTCAACTAAGGAATCAAAATAGCCGGACGCGAGAGGAAATTTGGATCATCAGCCATCTTAGGAAAATACAATCATATTGAAATGTTGATATTGCTTCTCGAATCAGAAACGGACGAAGACTGAATTCAGAATGATGATAGGACGTAAAAGCTAAACGAAGCTTCGCCTCAAACCGACAAGCCTAAAGATGTGGTGATGATCATCTATCTGCTTTGCATGCAATACAACCTATTCCCAAGGATTTGGCGCTTGGGCTGAATCGGTCGCCAGAGCTCTTTCATCCTAGACAGATCAGGCGTTTCTTGGGTCAGTGTAATTAGTGTCGCAATGGCTGCATTTCAGGATCGCCTTTTTCACCCCCCCTCGATCCCCCCATTTGCGCATCTAGGATCAGCCTAATCATGATTTTGCAGGCGCAAATGGGGGGATGATAGGGGGGTCTGCGGCGAATCGGCGTGAAAAACGATATTCCTTATGGGATGTGTACAGTCTCTTCATGAATCCTAATATTGCTCTGTCTGTAAGAAATTTCGAGTGTCAAGGAGCTCAGTCCTTTAGCGGAACGGGCTCCCACGCCCGCGGTTCCCGCCAGTCAGAACTGGCGGCGTGGAAGCCGCCTCTGCTCCTTTCTTTGGGCAGCAATCTGCTCACCAGCCTGATTAGCTATGATAAGACACCAATGAAGGATATCGGGCTTGATTTGCTTATGCCAGCTTGCAGACTAATCATTGACCGGCTGGATTCCCGCACCCGGAAGACCGGCAGCGCAGATGCTGCCTCTGCTTTTCGAGGCGGACAACTCACGGTGTGTTGATGGCGAAGCCGGGGCTCTCGACATTAAAGCCCTGCCCCAGACCAATGGCCTCTCCAGTGAGGATGGTTTCCCAATCCCCCTCCTCAAGTTGCCGAGTAAAATCCTTAAGCGCTGCTCTGCGGATGACCATGCCTTCTTGCTGGTGGATGTTGGTATAAATCCAATAGACATTCTGAGAGGGATCCAAATACCCGCAGGGCACCCCCCCACTTCCAGCGATGAGGAAGCCCATGGGAGCTACTTGCAGTTGACGATATGTCCCCTGTAGCTCCTGGGAGATCCAAATCGAAACATAGTTGCCATGGGAGAGCAGCAGATAGAACTCGCGACCATCGCTGAATATATCTGGATCGGAAAGGGATTGAAAGGGTTTCCCTTGACCAATCTCTGCGTGGATGCGTTCTCCCGCATCGACGAGGAAGGATGCCCCATCGCTCCCCTCGACCTCAGTCGCCGAACCGATGACCTTGACACAATTGCTTTCGCCCGGGCTGCACATGGCCGGGTCCGCGCCCATCTTCCCAAATAAGAAGAACATCACCAGACGACCGGCATCATCCACAAACAAAGAGACATCAGTTGGCATCACCGGCTCAGAGGATTCCTGTGTCTCCCCGTACTTGACTTCTATCGAAACCAGTCCTTCGAGAATCTTTGTGTCGAAGTGATAGCGCACAAGCCAAGGACCGGTATAAACATAGAGCGTATCCTCTCGTCGAATCACATCGGGGACAGATCCCTGGAAGGGTTCCCAACCCGGAACGAGATCCCAATGGATACCATCCTGGCTCCCAGCCAGGTAAACACGGTGGTTGCGTGGATCGTGACATTCGACATGGAATGAATCGCAGGCATGGAAGGCCATCAAGTAAGGTGTATCAATCTCGAGTGTTTCACTCGAAGTGATCATTGGTGATGGCTGTTTCTCCGCCACCAACGTTGGAGGAGGCAATTGCGTAGCAGATTGCAGGGTGGGGATTGTCGGTATAGGTAATTCTTGCGTGACACTCTCCTCCCCTGTCGGCTGAATAGCCATCGTTCCATCAGCTTGGCAGGCGGTAAGCAGGATGAGCACAAGAAGAATAGTGAGATTGGCCCAATATACCTTCAGAAATCGTTCCCGCATGAATAAACCTCCAACATAGAACTCCGAATGAGCGAAGAGGCTGAGGATTTGCACCGCATAATAGCGACTAGGTTTGACAAATAAGCACCACAGCACGCAGCTTGCTTACCACCCGGAGGTGATTTTTTCAGCAGATCAGGCCTCATCTCTTCACCGCATTGTATTAAACGCCCAAAAAGTCGTTCGCACAACCGGGTTATGCTGGACACAGTGATTCCCCATGTCCCTATAGTCGACCTTATTCGAACTGGGTCGATTGGATGAAAACAACTGCAGGATCACCACATCAGCACCACCCATCTGGCCAGCGGATAATTATGCATTATGGCTAAATAATTTAAGCCATTCATCGGCTTACTCCCCAGATGTCCATTAACATCCGATAGACAGATTTGTATAAGGGTTTATTTGCGATGAAGATTGGGGATTTTTACACCCTTCTCCCAATGAGCCTGGCTTTTTTGTTACCAGAGGAAATCGTATTAGAAATCAATATTCGCTTAGAGCATGATGATATACGCTCGAGGATAATCCATCCTGCTCTTTTAGTTAGAATGCTAGGGTTCTTCTAGATTAAAAGAATCTCCGCTATATACGCGGACGTCACTATAGAATGCGAGCAGCTCTAATCCATAAAGGTTGGGGTTACTGCAAATTGTACAAATGATCGCACATGGGTGGAACTTGGGGTCACGATACCGCTCCAGAGCCGGAGACATATTGAGAACTTCGAT
>CAYGXU010000199.1:0-3206 GCA_964353875.1 uncultured Anaerolineaceae bacterium
GTAACGTTTCTTCTTATGGCGTCGTTGCTGGTGAGCCTGCTGGCTTCATGCAAGGCGCCGACAACAACCGCACCTGAGCCCACAAAGCCGCCGGCTGTTGAACCGACATCGCCCCCGGAGCCAACCGTTGCGCCCCCTGAGCCTACTACGCCTCCGGAGGAAGTCAAGCTTGAGGTCTGGTTCCTCTCACAGAGCCCGGAAGAGATTCAGAATATGGAGAATATGACCGCCATTTTCGAAGAGCAGCATCCTGGGGTGACGGTGGAATTCAGTCCCTATTCCTTCGAGGATTTCAATAAGACCATGCCGCTGGCTTTGGACAGTGGCACAGGACCGGATCTGGCCTATGGCCAGGCGGGGGCCTTTGGCCATATAGCATACGCCGCCGCAGGCCATCTGGTTGAGCTGACTGACACCGTGAAGGAAAGGGGTTGGGATACGATGCAGTCCGCGGGAGCGATTAATTATTGGAAGGTGAGCGAAGACGACCCGGTATATGGCGTGGCCTTTGATGTCACGGATGTGGGCGTCTTCTACAACACAGAGATCTTTGACGAGCTCGGCCTCACCCCTCCGGAAACCTGGGAGGATTTTGAAGCCCTCCTGGCCACTTTGAAAGATGCGGACTATGTTCCCTTCTCTTGCGGTGCGCTCGATGGTTGGCCCCTAGGTCACTATTTCGCGGCATTGTTACATGTCACTGAACCGATCGAGCAGATCGCGAAGGTTTATCGAGTTGAGCCTGGTGTAAGCTACCTGGAGGATGGTTTCGTCCAGGCAGCGACCATCCTCAAGGATTGGATTGATAAAGGCTACTTCAACGATGGTTTCATGGGAGTGGGCTATGATGATCAGAATAATCTCTTCATCACTGCCCAGACCGCAATGAACCTTGGTGGAACTTGGAACAACTCCACCTTCATCACGCAGCCCGACTTTGAGGTCGGCTTCTTCCCGCTTCCGGTGGTCAATCCTGAGCTGGAGTGGCATGGGATCATAACCCCCAACAACATCTGGATGGTTTCGACCTATTCTGAGCATCCGGATGTGGCTATCGATTACATCGATTTCATGCTGGGGGAGGAAGTGGCGCTTGCCAAGTGGAATGTAGGCGATATTCCGAGCTATCAGTTTGAAGCCATCCCCGAACCGATTGCGAAGTTACAGGAGGATGTCTATCTCGCCACGCAGAAGAGAGGCATTGGCTATTATTACACCGATGATCCTCAACTGATGGAGGCGGAGATGGCAGCTATACAATCACTCGCGGCAGGCGATCTCACACCTGAGGAAGCCATGGCTCAAATCGATGAGATCTTACAAAAACTAATCGCTGAGAAGCAATAGAACCTATTTGGGGGAATCCTGCATCCGGCAGGGTTCCCCCTGCCATTTCTTAGAGACAAAATGTCAAAATCGAAGCTAGAAACTTCACAAAAGGATGGCTGGGCAAGGAGTCTACCCGCGTACGCGTATTTGCTCCCGGCGTTTCTTCTTTATGGATTATTTTTTCTTTGGCCATTAGGACAACTGATTCAACTAAGTTTGGTCAAATGGGATGGCCTACAACCGAAAGTCTTTGTTGGGCTGAGCAATTATGTCGAAATGTTTACAAGCGACGATCGATTTTGGCTATCCCTCGGGCATAACATCCAATGGCTTTTAGCAGCCATCATCGTCCCCACCTTCATTGGCCTTATTCTGGCGATTTTTCTGGTGCGCGGCTCGCTCTACGGCCGGTTGTTGTTCAGGACGCTTTTCTTTCTTCCCCAAGTTCTTTCCTCCGTAGTTGTGGCCATCATCTGGCGTTGGATCTACAACCCGGCATTTGGACCGATCAACAACATTCTGAGAGCTATCGGATTGGATGCGTTGACGCAAATCTGGCTAGGGGATACCAAGCTTGCCCTGGCTTCGCTCTTTATCGCCTGGAGTTGGATTCACTATGGCTTCTGCATGGTCATCTTCATCGCTGCGTTACAGGGGATCGATGAGACTTACTACGATGCTGCCAGGGTGGATGGAGCCAACACCATCCAGCAGCATCGATATATTACCTTACCTTTTGTTCGTGGTCCCATGGCCACCGTAGTGTTAATCACCGCTATCGCCGCTTTCGAAATCTTTGACCTGGTGTTCATCATCACCAGGGGCGGGCCAGCCTATTCCACATTAGTGCTGCCCGTGTATATGTATAACAATGCCTTTCGCTATGACCGGGTGGGGTATGGCGCGGCAGTTGCGGTTGTGCTGGGCTTAATCGTGTTCGTATTCTCTATGATTTTCATTCGAATACGAAGACGGATGGAGCTTGGATAGATGGCTGCCATTAAACTCGCAAACGCTGACCTAGATGCTGGTTATCGCAGGAATAAGGCCGTCTTCAGGCACTTATTTGGCATGGGAAAGAAGATCGGCCTGACACTTCTTGCGGCGATACTATCCTTGGCTATTGTATTTCCCTTCGCCTGGGTGATTTTTACCGCTGTAAAGTCCCGTTATGAACTTCCTCGCAATCCACTGGGGGTTCCCATCGAGTGGCATTGGGAGAACTTCATCCAGGCATGGAAAGTAGGCCATTTCGATCGCTACTTCATGAATAGCATTTATGTGGCCATTCCCACCGTTATTGCCATCTTGGTGCTCTCCACTTTGGCGGCGTACGCAATCTCAATGATGCGTTTTAAGGGCAAAAACGTCATTTTCGTGATTTTCTTGATTGGATTGGCCATTCCGTTAGATATTCTTGTTATCCCGCTTTTCTACGATTTATTAGCCCTAAAGCTTCTCAATACTCATTGGGCCGTCATCTTACCTACGGCTGCAAAAATTATCCCCTTCGGAGTGCTATTGATTCGCAGTTTTATCGAAGAACTGCCAGAAGAGATCCTGGATGCTGGTAAGATCGATGGGTGCAATAGTTTGCAGCTTCTTCGATTTATCGTTGTTCCACTCAGTATGCCTTGCATGTTGTCGTTGTTGGTATTTAGCTTTATGTGGACCTGGAATCTATTTATTTTGCCAGTAGTTATGATCCAAGAAGATAATATGCGTACACTGCCAATTGGTCTCAATTATTTCCAAGGACGTTATTCAACAGACATCCCTCTTCTCATGGCGGGGGCAACCATCTCGTCTTTACCCATCATATTGATCTATATGCTCTTCCAGAGGCAATTCATCCGAGGCATCATGGCAGGCGCCCT
>CAYGXU010000200.1:0-3121 GCA_964353875.1 uncultured Anaerolineaceae bacterium
AACTGAGAGGGGAATTCCATGATGCTGGAATGGGGTATCCCCAAAGGCTTCAGGAGGGCCGCTACGGGGAAAGCCGCTGCTGCAGGAAGGGGACCTATGAAAACATCAGCTTTATCGGCTTCCAGCAATTTCTTGGCTTTGTCTGCGGCCACCGTCGGGTTGCTGGCGGAGTCTTCACTCACCAGCTTGATCTCCCTGCCAGCAACCGTTCCCCCAAACTCATTGACGGCAAGTTCGGCAGCATTCAACATCCAAGGATTTGGAGTCGCGCTCGTTCCAGTGAAGCAGCCAAGGTTTCCTATGACGACAGGTTTACGCGTAGCAGGCTGGGAAGGAACACTTGTTGCCATGACGAATAAGGCAAATGCTAATACTAAGGTGATGCCCAGTGCAGAGAACATGCTTTTCTTCTTCATTGTATTCAACCTCCTCTTTGATCATTCATTTTCAAATTTTCTCGATCACACAAATTCTCTTTCTAGGTGAAATCACCTCCTCTCCGATCCTCTTCAAAGCGTCATGATTATCCCCAACCTGATTGCAGACTGAATAAACTCGGTTGCCCCGGCTTAAATAGGCGCGCAGTCGTGAATTCGTTTTTTGTCCTTTCCAGAATTTTTATATTTGACGCCGAGAAGACTCAATCAGTACCCTCTTTTTTACCAAATTTCGTTGAATTGTCAAGAGATTCAACTGACTGACCTCTCCGAGAAGTGGGGGGTTAGATTCAAGAGAGCGGAGGGAGTGATGGGAAAACTTCAAACTTTGCAGAAATCTCAAGGGCCTACTTGACTATTGAATGCGATTCGTTTAATTTCAATTTCAATGTTGCCGGGATACCATTCCTTGTTATTGGGTTGAGCACCGACGTGGATACGGAGGGTATTGGAAAAGAACGGGAGGAAGGCCGATGAGAAACTGGCCGAGGGCCAGGTTATTCCAAGTCAGTTGAAAATATCAGGGCATGATGAAGCCCTTTTAGTTTAAATGAGATGACAAGGAGGAAAATATTCATGCAAACTAATTTTCCTAAATTATTTGAGCCGGGATGGATAGGAAATGTCCAGCTTAAGAACCGGGTGATTAAGGCTCCCCAGCATACGGGACTTGCCAACCCGGACGGTTCCATCACCGAAAGGATGCTGCGGTATTACAAGGATGTGGCTTCAGGCGGGGTCAGCATGGTCATTGTCGAGTACGCATGGATCGACAACGATGCCAGCAGGGCCTCGCCGTGCCAACTGGGCATTGCCAGCATGGATCATATCCCCGGGCTTTCATTGCTCGCACAAACCATCCAAGCCAATGGGGCGAAGGCGGCAATCCAGATATCGCACGCGGGCCGGCAGAGGTTCACGCTTGCCAGGCCGAAGGCGCCGTCAACCGTTCCCTGGGAGGAAATTTTTGCCGCTGGCTGCCCGCCTCCGGATGTGCTGACGTTTGAAGAAATACTGCAGATCGTCAAGTCTTTTGGGCAGGCTGCAAAGAAGGCACAGATCGCAGATTTTGATATGGTCGAGATACACGCCTGCCACGGGTATCTCATATCGAATTTTCTCTCTCCTCGGACAAACAAGCGGACGGACTGGTACGGTGGTTCGCTGGAAAACCGCATGCGTTTCTTGCTGGAAGTGATTGCAGAGATCAAGTGCCAGGTTGGATCCGAATATCCTGTCTGCGTGAGGGTGAGCGGCATTGATTATGAACCGGACGGTACGACCATCGAGGAGACCATAGAGCTCTGCAAGCGGCTTGAAGCATTGGGTGTGGCTACGATTCATATGTCGGGAGGGAATCACCACCAGACGATTCATGAAGTCAGTCCCATGGGTATGTCTTTAGCACACAATGTATGGGCGGCGGAAGCTGTGAAGAAAGAGATCAAGATACCGGTGATTGCTTCCGGGTCAATCACTCACCCCGAGTTGGCAGAAAGTATTCTGGCAGATGGGAAAGGGGACTTCATCGGTCTGGGCAGGCCTCTCTGGGCAGATCCGCAATGGCCTTTAAAGGCCCTGGAAGGCAGACCGGAGGACATCAGGCCCTGCATACGATGCAATGATGGTTGCTTGGCAAGGGGAGATCATCTGGCGAAAACGATCTCGTGCTCGGTCAATGTTGCGGTTTGCAGGGAAGCGGAGTTCCAGATTACAAAGGCAGAACATCCCAAGAAGGTTGCTGTGATTGGTGGCGGTCCTGCCGGAATGGAGGCAGCGAGGGTATGCGCGTTGAAAGGTCATCAGGTGACCCTGTACGAGAAGCGGGAATTGGGGGGTGCCCTGCTCGAAGCGTCGATCCCGGAATTCAAAGCCCCTGATCTGAAACCTCTTATCAGTTACTTGAGGACTCAAACAAAGAAACTGAACATCAGGGTGATCAACGAAGAAGCAACGGCACAGGCTGTCCAGACAGGCGGGTTTGATGCTGTGATTGTTGCTGCCGGGGCGACGCCCTTGATGCTGGAAGACGTCCAGGGGATTACTCATCAGAAAGTGACCAGCGCCTCTCAAGTGCTTCATGGTAAAGCAAAACTGGGTCAAAGGATAGCCGTTATCGGTGGAGGGATCGTGGGGACGGAAGTCGGCCTGTTTTTGGCCGAACAAGGCAAAGAAGTTGTATTCGTTGAAATGCTGGACACATTTATGAACAACATCACCTTTGACGAAAAACTGGTATACGAAGAACGCTTCAGGAAACTTAAGGTCTCCATCCATACAGGCAAACGTCTGGAAAGCGTGTCGGACAAGGGTATTACAGTGGTTGACAGATATGGCAGTCGAACTACGATTTCAGTGGATACGGTGGTAATTGCTGCGGGTTTCAGACCCAATAGAGATCTGATTGATAGTTTAAGAAAGGTTCCGAAGCTACAGGTTTTTGAAGTGGGCGACTGCGTGAGACCGCGCAAGATCTTTGATGCGATTCATGACGGACATCTTGCTGCCAAGCTGTTGAATTAGTCCATCGATTCATAAATTCGGAAACGAATTTGTTTACTCAGGACTTAGCTCTTGTAAAAGACCCCATTGGAAAGGGTTTTTGTTGGATTTATACGCTTGAAATCGCCGTGAAAGGAGCGGGGACCTTGGACGGCACGAAGATAAGAGACTACCTCCGGTCT
>CAYGXU010000201.1:0-3088 GCA_964353875.1 uncultured Anaerolineaceae bacterium
TCCGCCACATTCCGCTCTTTGGATTGTGGGGGAGGAAGGGTGGGGGTTATTCTTCCCTGACTTGCTCACTTTTGCCATTTTTTCGTATTTTTACTCGCAAAAACCAGGAATTCAGGACACTAAGGGCTGAAGAGGATGGGCTAAAATTGAATGTATGGCATTTATCCGCAAAGTAAAAACGGCCAGTGGGGCGACGACGGTTCAGATCGCCTGCAAGGTCAAGGGTCGCATCGTCAAGATCATCCACATTGGAAGTGCGCACAACGAAGAGGAACTGAATATCCTGCTTGCGTTAGCGCGCAAGCGGCTCCAAGCAAACCAGCTAGCATTATTTCCAGAAGCACAATCCACTCTGCGGGTTGGTATCAAGCGGTCCTTCTCCGGATTGTTGTGGACCACTCTCCGAGGAGAATACAAGAAGCTGGGTTTTGACCGGCTGGATGACGAGGTCTTTGAAGCTCTCTGCATTGCCAGGATCGTCGAACCCACATCGAAGCTGGATAGCCTGCGAGTGTTGGAAGACCTGGGAGTCAATCCTTTTGACCGGAACAAGCTTTACCGCTGCTTAGTAAAAGCTGCAAAGCTGGATTATCGGAAGGCCATCAGTCAGGCCTGTTTTGAACATGCGGGAGGAGCTGGGCTCACCCTGGTGTTGTACGATGTCACAACCTTGTACTTCGAGGTTCAGGAAGAAGATGATTTTAGGAAGCCAGGATTGAGCAAAGAGCGCCGGCTGGAGCCTCAGATCATCATCGGACTGCTGGTGGATCAAAATGGCTTCCCGTTGGGTTTACAAAGTTTTGAGGGCAATAAAGCGGAGACCAAGACCATCCTGCCGGTCATCAAGGCTTTTCTCACGCAAAATGGCCTGACTAAGATCACTATTGTGGCCGATGCGGCCATGCTCAGCACGTCCAACCTGGCCGCTCTTACAGAAGCCGGTTACACCTATATCGTTGGATCTCGGTTGTATAAGGTGCCCTACGACATCGCGGAGTATCAAAAGACCGGCGAACTCAGTGATCAGCAGATCGTGGTCAGTTGCCAGGAAGGTTATCGAGTCATTTACCAGTACCGGGCCAAACGAGCCGCCCTGGACCTGCGAAACATCGAAAAGCAGGTGGCCAAGGCGAAGAAAGCACTGAGTGGACAGATCCCAGCCAGTAGAACGAAATTCTTGAGCGTCAAGGCAAAAAGCAAACAACTCAATCAGAAGCTGATCGATAAAGCAAAAGCTCTCGCGGGTGTCAAAGGATATGTCACCAATTTGGACATTCCGGATGAACAGGTGATCGCTTACTACCACCAGCTTTTTCAGGTGGAAGCCACCTTCCGGATGGCTAAATCTGACCTGAGGGCCAGGCCGATCTACCACCAAAACCGGGATGCGATCGAGGCACATCTCACGATCGTCCTGGCTGCTTTGGCGATCAGCAAGAGGATCGAGTACCAGACCAGAATCAGTATCAAGCAATTCGTTAAACTGCTCCGCCCGATCCGCTCTGGCATTGTGACGTTTAATGGAAAAGAGATGTTGGCTGAACCCGAGATACCTGAAGCAGCTTTAGCAGTGCTTAATAGATTGTTTTCAGGACACTAAAATGAGCAAGTCAGGTACTATAACATCGAGCAGTGGTATATTGATCCATAATACTCCCTAGAGATGAGATGGGAGCGGGAACCATAGATCCCGCTCCCTTTTTGTGCCCTATATCAGCTTGGGTTTATCCGTACGCCATTCAATATATCCGTGCAATTCAGGTATATCGCATGATCTGCCTTGGCAGCACAGACCAATGTGGGCTGCTCATAGAGCAGGCCTCATTCAGAATTATGGGACAGATCTGGTGAGTATGCTCTTCCGCCCAGAAGAGGAAATCATGCCTGCCGAGGAAGCCTGACTGATATCCTACGTTATCATTGCCTCTCCTCGAGAGCCTTAACGAACGCTGGCCAATAGGTGAATTAGCAACAACTCCTAAGGGAGCTGCTGTCATTCTTTACGCATCATGGAGCTATTCTTGTGATCTGACAAGCGGATTATTGCCTGGGGAAGGAGATATGTCATTGCGAGCAAAGACGCCCAGAACGCATCGGATATCTATCAGACAGGATCCATCCCTCGTAAGAACCCCTCATAGTCATCCAACGCTATGCGCGAGGTAAGGTCCAGGCTAAGCGGCGTGACAGCCACGACGCGCTCCACGCATATGGCATGCGCATCCGTGCCGGATTCGAGCGTATCACACTCCGCCATGGAGCGGTAAGCGATCGAAGTCGGTTCGTCCAGGCGCTTTCGGGCAGGTTTTACCGGTATAAAAAATTGAACTCGGGACAGACGCGTGGTCCGCCAGGGCGTTTCCGGTGTGGCATCCGAAGGCACGTCAACCTTCAACACATCCACATCCTCCATCCGTTCGACCTTGAGCAGTTTACGAGAAAAGAATTGGGTGAAATAGGCCGCGGCTGCAAAGTCGACCTCGGTCGAATGACTGAAATGGTATTTGATATCTGTTTCAAGAGAGACAGCCATAGAGGGAACGCCGATAGCAGCGCCCTCTAGTGCGGCCCCAATGGTGCCGGAGATGGTAATCCCCGCTCCTATATTTTCTCCAAAGTTGATCCCTGAAACAATTAAATCCGGCCTCTGTGGCATCAGTTCAAGGACAGCATGCAATACGGCTTGCGCCGGTGTCCCCCCCACGGCATACACCTTCCAATGTTTCCCCCCCACTTCCACATATTCCTCACGAATGATCCCGTCAGAGGTAATAGGCATACTTCGCCCGCTTCCGGATTGCTGCTCACGTGGGGCGACTACGGTCACAAACCCGAGGGCGGACAACGCTTCCGCTGCCGCCCAGAGGCCCGGCGATCGAATACCATCGTCATTGGTCAATAATATCTGTGGTTTATCCGAATTTCCCATGGGCTCCTTTTATGGCGTAGTTTACCAGTCTCCAACTTGCAGGATTAGCCTATTCCCCCAAAAATCTCATGTGGCTTAGTTAAAGTAATTACCCATATTCTCTCTATCCCACCTTTCACAATACTTCACAAACTATTATGCGTTTGGATGCCAGGAGTT
>CAYGXU010000202.1:0-2974 GCA_964353875.1 uncultured Anaerolineaceae bacterium
GCGGATAGATCACGGTTGGAGGCTGCCAGGATTTGGATGTCCACAGAAATCTCATTAACACCACCTACGCGCCGGAAAGTACGCTCCTCCAAAACGTGTAAGAGTTTGGCCTGCATTTCGGGTTTGGTGGAGGAGATTTCATCCAGGAAGAGAATCCCGCAATCGGCGATCTCAATTAATCCGGGTTTCCGCTTCTGAGCTCCGGTGAAAGCACCGGCTTCGTGGCCGAACAATTCCGATTCAATCATAGTCTCCGGGAGTGCCGGACAGTTGATCGGAATGAAGGGTTTATCGGTTCGTGGACCGGATTTACGGATCAGTTGAGCAAGGACGTTTTTACCAGTTCCAGTCTCGCCGGTAATGAGGACTGAGGCTTGTGCAGTCGCAGCTCGTTTTGCTTCTTGTACAATCCGTTTCATCCGCGATGTTTCACCGACGATCATCTCGACTTGATCACCGGAGGCTTGGCGAAGCATAGCCAATTCACGCCTTAAAGAGACCATTTCACGAGCTTTTTCGACTGTCTGTAAGAGACGATCGAAATCAAGAGGCTTTTGAAGGAAATCTAACGCGCCTTTTTTCATCGCCTCAACTGCAATATCCACATCGCCAAACGCGGTGATTAGGATGACAGGTGGATTGGGATTCTCGAGGGAAATCCGATCGAGAAGGCTCAGCCCTGATCCATCCGGGAGCATTACATCTAGGAGGATGATGTCTGCAGAACCCTCGCTAATAGCCTGGTGTGCTTGTGCTAGATCCCCTGCTTCAATAGCTTCATAACCGGCATCGCGCAGGATCTCACATATATTGCTACGGGCTAATGCTTCGTCGTCCACAATCAGTACCGTTGCAGTCATTCATTCTCCTTTGATGAGACATCCAAAGCGGGAACACGAATGGTGAACACTGTTCCTGCACCTGCGTAACTTTCCACCGCAATCGTACCCTTATGAGCTGAGAGAATCCGACGACTAATCGCCAGGCCTAATCCCGTGCCTTCTTTTTTCGTTGTGAAAAAAGGATCGAAGATACGTTCCATGATGTGAGGGGGTATCCCGCTACCGGAGTCAGCGATTTTAAGTTCAAGCATATTCCCTTGCGGTGTCGTGATTTGTCCTATGGTTAAAGAAATTGTGCCACCATCGGGCATGGCCTGCAAGGCGTTGGTAATCATGTTGAGGATAACCTGTTCTAGGGTTCGAGGATCAGCCCATGCAGGGGGTAAATGAGGGGCGAAATTTGTATGGCATTGAATATTCGATTGTTTGAAACGAGGCGACCAGCGCAGGATAAATCGCTGCATGAGATCAGCCAGGTTCAAAGGTTCCATTTTAAGTTCAAGGGGACGAGCAAAGAAAAGGACATCACTTAATAATTGATTGAGACGGTCACATTCATGTCGCAATTTCTGAAGGGAATCGTACTGAGAATGGTCTTTTCCAAGGCGTGAGGCGACAAGTTGCACACCTGTGCTGATGTTATTAATCGGATTACGGACCTCATGTGCAAGAATAGCGGTCACCTCGCCAAGGAGTGCACGTTGCGCCAGGATCTCTGTCTGATTCTCGATCGCCTGTTGCTCGGAACGATCCTGGAGGACAGCCAGAAGACGAGCCTGAGATTGGTTTGAGAGAGGAAAGACGCGTAGATGAACGGGGAAGGGAGTGCCGTCTCGCCTATGGATGGTTATCCGTGATTGCTCGGACTGGCGTTGGTGTCCTAATGCATCCAGAAAGGTGGCATTAATGTCCTTTGCACCCACGAGGACATCTTGAACGAATAAACCTTCCAATTCATCCATTTGATAACCGAGCATCCGGCAGGCAGCAGCATTCGTTCGAGTGATTCTCAGGTTTTCGTTCAATGTCATTAAAGCGTCTGTGACGGCGGAGAATTGTCCTTCTAACTCGGATTGGAGTTGTTGTTTTTGACTTTGAGTTTTCTCTAACTGATCCTTTTGCATTTGTCCCAAGATGATGTAAAGACATATATTGGCAATGAATTGCATCCATTGTTCAGCGTCATTGGGCATATTTCCTGGGTCACGCCACCCTGCAACCAAAACGCCAATCCATGCTCCGGCATCGCCCAGGGGTACTGTCCTCAAGATATTTAGTCCTGAAGCCCTTGCAGCTCTTTGAAGCTCGTTCTCGGTACGATTGCCAAGGGACCAGAGGGTTGTCAGAGTGAAGGGTTCGATGGCTGAGGATGGAAGAGTGAGGGGGAACTCAGAGGAAAGGGAACCCTCGCAGAGATAATCCGGTGCAAATGGCGATACGCGATATAACCCTATCGTGGTTGCCATGAGGAGCGGCTTTGATAGTTCAAAAATGGCACCAAGTGGATTATCCGAATCATTCGTAAGAAATCCCGAAAGCGAGAGGATGGTCTTAAGCTGCCTATCTCGCGCTTTATCAATTTCCTCTTCTCTCGATCTGTGCGTGGAGGGTCTGCAAATGAGTAAGATGGCTGATCCGAGAGGGCCAATAGGACGGATTTCGATATCCACCAAGATCATCGTGCCTGAGTGTGTTTTTAATGGAACATCCACCAACTTTATCTCGGGATTGTCCCAGGCAAGCAGGATTTGCCCTAAAGCTTCCTCTCCCGCTTCTTCTATGAGCAGTGTGGGAAAAAAAATTTCTTCAAGTTCAGATCGGGTATAGCCAGAAAGAATCGTAAAGGAATGGTTTGCAGCCAAAAAACGCCTGCCATCGCCAGAAATTACCGTTATGGCATCCTCAAGAGAATCCGCTAGGACTCGAAAGAAATCGCGATAAGGATCAGGTTTGAAGAGATTGAAAAAGCGATATGCGGATGGTGTGGAAATTGGCAAGGTTCACACCTTTACATTAACTGCTTTTTTCCGAATTCGTAAAGAAGTAGGAAGAATGCCTTCCATCGAACGATATTTTGCCACAGTTCGTCTGGCAATTTTAATCCCTTCTTTGCTTAGAATTTTTACTATTTC
>CAYGXU010000203.1:0-2926 GCA_964353875.1 uncultured Anaerolineaceae bacterium
CCTGAGATTTGTGATTAAACCACTTTGAGAGAATGTAACCTCTCAAGGTGGTTCCTTTTTGGCGATGTCTTTGTATTATTGCACAAGACCTGCCATGGAGAGAATGATGGGGGACGATGATTGGAGATTTTCCTTGATCGGTCTCACCCATCCGCACTCATATTGCCAGTCGTCGCAAAGGAGCTTAATTCCAGGATTTCACTAAAGGAGGTGCTGAAATGACGATGACAGCTCGTGAACGGGTGCTTTCCACCATCAATCATGAAGAGCCTGACCGTGTCCCCATCGTAATTGGGGTCAGCAATGCGACCGGTATTAAAATGAAAACCTACCAGGGCATAAAAGAACTAATTGGCATTGATGCCCCTGACAAATATATGTATGAGTGGCCAGAGTTGGGTACAGCTAAAATCGACGAAGCCACCATGCAGCGCTTACACAGCGACGTGCGCGGCGTCAGGGATATTCATCCTTTAGAAACACTGAAGCGCAATCAAGAACGCGAACCGCACAGTCCTTTCATTGATTCCTGGGGTAGTGGGCAAAAGGAAATAGAGCCTGGTGTGTGGTGTCCGGGGGTTCACCCTCTTTCAGGGGCAACCACGATCGATGAGATCGAGGCTTATCCAGGCTGGCCGGATACGAGCGACACAACCCGGATTGCCCATGTGAAGGAAAATGCCAGGCGCCTGGCTGAACAAAATGAGTATGCCATTATGGCT
Source organism: uncultured Anaerolineaceae bacterium (assembly GCA_964353875.1). GTDB lineage: Bacteria > Chloroflexota > Anaerolineae > Anaerolineales > E44-bin32 > MGNI01. The sequence goes on from CAYGXU010000203.1 coordinate 723, forward strand.
ACACCCTGGCTACTATTCCCATTCGAACGTGCCTATGCAATGCAGGGTATGGATGTCTTTTTATTGAATCTGGCCATGTATCCAGAATTTGCAAAAGTGCTCTTGCATAAGATCACCGAGGTGTGCAAATCTCTCATGGGCCCTTTTCTCGAGGAATTGGGAGACAATGTCGATATCATCAAAATTGGCGACGATTTGGGAACGCAGGATCGTTTGCTGATCTCCCCCAGAATGTATAGAGAGATATTAAAACCACTACACTCGGATTTCATCCAATTCATCAAAGAGCGCACGAAGGCTAAGGTTTTTTTCCATACAGATGGCGATGTGTTCCCGCTTATCGATGATTTTATCGAGATTGGCGTCGATATTCTCAATCCTATTCAAACATCAGCTGGCAAAATGAGTGATCTTGAGGGATTGAAGAAACGCTATGGTAAGAATATAGTTTTTTGTGGTGGGATCGATACACACCGCATACTCCCCTTTGGCAAGCCCGAAGAAGTGCGCCAGGAAGTTCGCAGGGTAATGCAAATTCTCGGGCCTGGTGGTGGGTATATGGTGGCAGCTGTTCACACTATCATGAATGATGTGCCCCCTGAGAATGTGCTTGCCATGGTTGATGCCGTGGAGGAATTTGGGAATTACCCCATCCTTTCAGGGTAGCAATGAGGAATCCTCTCAAAAATCTGTATGTCTGCATGCATGCACACTCAAACCATCTTGTGCTTCTTACAAGTTAATTGAAGAAGCCAATCTTTTGCCGTTCCTTAAAAACTGATTGGATTGCCTCTTGGATTTTGGAGGTTTGATAGCCCCCTGTTTGGGGCGCCTGCTTGACATTTTCTCTAGTTTAAGGTGAGAATCTGGATGTGAGTGTTTGTTGATCGGCATCCAGATTTCGTTTTTTCTAGAGATAATCCTTGAATTGGACGAGCCCAATGCAAAAACGATTTGTCAGGTTTATTTTATTCATCCTTGTCATTACGTTCGGTCTCACTTCCTGCAGCATCCTTGATACTCTCAGCCCTTCAGTGGATGAGCAGCCCATCATTTCGAATGGAGTTTGCCTGGTCACAGATACAAAGGGGCTGGGCGATCGCTCCTTTAATGACACAGCCTGGAAGGGCGTGACCGATGCGCAGGACCAACTCGGCATTCAGGCTGTGGTGAATGAATCCGAAGTAGACAGCGATTATGCCAAAAACATCGATGTGTGCATCCAGATGGGAAGCCTCCTATCCGTATCGGTCGGGTATCTCATCGGGGGAGCCACCGCCGATGCGGCCGTTGCTCATCCGCAGCAGACGTTCGCCATTGTGGACTACTCTTATAATCCAGGATACGACAATGTTTTAGGTCTGGAATTTTCCACCGATCAGGCCGCCTTCCTGGCCGGCTACCTGGCCGCTGGGGTGACCAAGACCGGCAAGGTAGGTACCTTCGGTGGGATTAACATCCCTACCGTATCGATCTTTATGGATGGATTTGCCCGCGGGGTCGAATATTACAACCAGGTCCATGAGACAGAGGTGCAGGTGCTTGGTTGGGACACTATCCTGCGAATCGGGCTATTCACCGGCACTTTCGATGTAGTCCAAAAGGGCGTGGTGATGGGGGAGATGTTGATGGATGAGGGGGTCGATATCATCATGCCCGTGGCTGGCGGAGTTGGCCAGGGGACGATTTCGGCTGCGATGGAACGCGGTGATGTTTATATCATTGGCGTGGACACGGATTGGACGATCAGTTCGCCTGAGTATGCCAGCATCATTCTCACCTCGGTCCTCAAACGAATGGATGTGGCTGTTTTCGATGCGATCCAATCGGTACTCGACGGTAGCTTCGAGGGCGGTATTTACAGGGGGACATTGGCCAACAACGGCGTCGATCTAGCTCCTTTCCATGAATTAGATTCTTTAGTATCCGCAGAATTAAGGCAGGAATTGGAGACGTTGAAAGCGGACATCCAGGCTGGGACCATTCAGACGAGCCCTTAGGGACATTGCCGGGTAGCCTGCAATACGGTCAGCCTTCGCCATACAAAAACGGTGTTTTGGATTAATCCAGGGCGGGTTTCGTACCCGCCTATTGCTCTATCTTGCTTGCGAGGATTGGTATTTCTTCGTTCTCCTATAAAAGCTGGTAAGATTGAGGGTTGAAAAGTTATTCTGGATTTTTGCGGGAATTCTACTCGGGGCAAA
>CAYGXU010000204.1:0-2802 GCA_964353875.1 uncultured Anaerolineaceae bacterium
GGCACATTTCTCCCACTTTTCAATAAATGGCCTTTTTGCAAGATGAGCATTGAGGATAAAAAAGTCTTCTCTCGGAAATATTAAAAAGAACGCATTTTGGCAGCGTGCGGAGTGAGAGAGGAGGGGAGGTCGAAAATTCATCCTATCAAGAGAATTTCGGCGAGATATTCGCAATCACGATGATCGGGTATGTTTATCGCTTATTCAGTGGGAATAAACGGGCTTGTGCGCCGGCCGGCGGCATCGACTTGTCTTTCGGCGGTGCGGGCGTAGTTCTGGGTGGAGCGGATGGAGCGGTGGTTATGGAAGCGCTGCACCTGATCGATAGGTACCCCGGCTTGCAACATCTGGGTTGCACGCCAGTGGCGGAAATCGTGAGGGTGGATATGGGACAGTCCCAGTGCTCGCGCGGCCCGGTCGATGAGCCCCCAAACCGCACGTGGAGAAAGCGGTTCGCCGCGTTTGTTTGGCCGGGTGCGGGCATGGCTGACGAAGAGTGCGGTCGCTGCGGGATCCGCTCTGGCCTCGAGATACTCGCGCATGACCTCCAGTGTTGGTTCGGTGAAACGCAAGGTCACCGTACGTCCGTATTGGCCACGACCCTTGCCGCGCACCTCGATCTTCCAGATCCCCTCTTCGTTCACATTGGCGCTGCGCACATCATTGGCGGTGAGTTGCAGGATCTCGCTGATGCGTGCGCCGCTATCCGCCAGACTGTAGACCAGGGCGCGGTTTCGCATTATTTCCAGCTTTTGGCGGTGCTTTTCTTTGATCGGCAGATCCTCTGGGATCTGAATCTCATCAAAAGCATAGATCAATTGTTCTATGCCTTCGGGAGGTTCGGGGGCATTGTCGCGCGCCTGGGCAGCCGGGATGACATCACGCAAGCGCCGTTGTGCGCGTGTGATGGCTGCTGTAGCGGGAAATGCTTCTGGCAGGATGAGTTCCTCGGCCAGGAAGCGGAAGAACGTGATCAGCGCCTGGCCGTAGAGGCGGATCGTCGCCGGCTCAAGGCCTCGACCTGGCTTTATACGTCGCTGCAGCCGTTCAGGGAGTTTGGCCTCATTGGTCAGATAGGAAACAAACCAGAGCAAGAGATTGATATCGTAAGGGCTTTGGCCGAGTAGATCGAGATTCTTCGTGGCTGGGTCAGGTCCAGCGAGTGAGAGGCCATGGGCATTTTGTGAGTTTCGCAGGAACGTGGTAAAGTGATCCATGGCGTAGCCGTAGGCGTCCAGCGAACCTTGTTTAAGGTTGCTCTGGCGTCGGAAGTAATCGAAAGCTTCCTGAAGAGTCATTACGCCACGCTCCATGTTATCTCCCTTTTAGTAGTGACTTAATAACATTTTAGTCATATCTTAATAGTAAGATACATGATACCCCGCCCCTTGTCAAGGGCCAACTGATTGTTTCTGATTCATTTCGATTTGTCCTATGGGCACAAGCCAATCGTAGCCTTGCTCATCGATACCATACGACCAGCCTACCCCCTCCCCACTCTATCAAGTTATTCACCATGTTGCCCCACGAATTAAAATTCTGTTTCAATCAGTTCCCGTAAAGTCAGTAGAGAGCCGTTATAAAACACACATCATCCCGGAGGACAACTATGATAAGACGCAGTTAGGCGTACCCTGGACTTCTCTCATTTCGTCGCGATAACCGGCAGTATGCTTTTTCAAACAACCTCGGCCGCATACCGCGAGATCTATGGTCAGCAGTGTGAATGGACAGACCAATTAACGGATACTCGGCTACAAGCAGTCGCCAGAGACACGTCTTGGTTTTGTATATATTCACCATCTCGTCCATCTTTGCCTCAATTTGACATTACCTTATGCTATATAGACTTAGTCATGGACTTAGTCGAATGTTTAATCTTTGATGGTATGTCAAATAGTTAAGCAATGGCATCTCGAAGATCATTGGCCATTTTCAAGACAACTTGACTGGGAAAAACAGAGGCTCCTAGCGCCTGTGGTCCGGCTTCTAGCAAATAACGTTCATCTCATGGCATTTTTAAAGGCGCTTTCATGATGGGCAAGAACGAAACAGGGGCGGTTTGGTCACGCCCCTGATGTTAAGCGATAACTTCTGCTGTGGATTTTATTTTTCCAATCTCAAGAATAGCTGATAGTATTCCGGCTTGTAGAGTTCCACTCCATCAATGCGTACAAGCCATGTCCCCGCCGTGGGCATCCAAACAAGCGACCGTTCCGGCGCATTGAACGTTGATCCCCACCAAGAAAAATCACCGTAGTATGGGCCCGGCCCAGCGATCCACATATTCAAATCGTTGGTGGGAAATTTGTTCCATTTCATCTCCCAGTCCAGGTCAAACCAGGCTTTTGCCACGCCTTCCGGAATCTCGATCGGAATTATGATCGAGTCTCCAGACCCAATCTCGCCCGAGGCAACGGGATTGGTCAACGGTTCGCGCAGGTTCTCGCGCGTGATACGGACTCTGAGGCTGATTGGATCATGATTCCACGGTCTGGTCGTTAATGTCAGCTTCATCAAACCTGTGTCCATGACGCGAAAGAATTGGTCGCTGCATGTAGGATCCACTGCAGGCGGTTCCGAGGGAGCAGGCAAGCAATGGTACAGGAGGCCATTCTCGTCGCGCATTTCAACATAGAACGCATCAGTCCAATAGGCAGCATGACGAAAGGAGTAGAAATAACCCAAATCCGTGCGTTTGGCGGTTTGAATATAGACTCGGAGCCCATTCTCATACTCGGAACCTCCCTGGAGAAAGGAATCTCTGTTATCAATCATAGATATTTCATAGCCATAGATACT
>CAYGXU010000205.1:0-2741 GCA_964353875.1 uncultured Anaerolineaceae bacterium
ACTCACAGATTTTCCGCAGCCACTCTCGCCGACTACAGCCAGGGTCTCGCTTTCATTGAGCTGATAGGATATCCCATTCACCGCATGGACCACGCCTTCGGGGATGTGAAAGCAGACTTTGAGATCCTGGATGTCGAGCAATGCGTCCATCATATCAACCTATCTCTCTCAAACCGCACGGCTGCGCGGATCGAGCGCGTCGCGCAAGCCGTCGCCGATGAAATTGATACTCAAAACCGTCAATACGATTAAGATCCCGGGGAAGATCCACAACCAGGGGGCGCTTTCGATATACTTATGCGCCCCCTCGAGCATGTTACCCCAAGTCGCCGTCGGCGGTTGGACCCCCAACCCCAAGTAACTGATATAGGATTCGAGCAAGATGGCGTTAGCCACACTCAATGTAGCCGAGACGACAATTGGAGCGATGCAATTGGGAAGGATGTGACGAGTGATGATTTGGAAATTGGAGGTTCCTGTGGCTCTGGCGGCCAAGATGAAATCCTCCTCCTTGGTGGAGAGGAACTCCGCTCGCACGATGCGAGCCAGGTACATCCAGCTCGTCAGACCGATAATGACAATGATGACTATAACACTGCCGCTGAACGATCTCCCCAGAATATCAAAATTGGGGATCTTACCAGCGAAGAACTTCGCCATGACGAGCAGCAGAAAGAGCGCGGGTACATTCAACCAGGCCTCCGTGATACGCATCAAGAGGCTATCGGTGAATTTGCCGTAAAAGCCAGATAAGGCGCCTATGGTAATGCCAATGAATATCTCGACCAGCATGGCGGATAAGCCGATGAGCAATGATATTTGTCCACCGTAAACGGTGCGGGCCAGGATGTCTCGTCCGATGGTATCGGTCCCAAATGGATGCGTGGCAGAAGGCGGTTCGAGGCGCTTGCCCGTTTCCGTGAGGTTGGCGAATTGCTCGCTGAAGAATAAGGAGCCTCCAAAGGAGTAAAGGATTAGCAGCACCAGAATAGCCACACCTACCATAGCCATTTTATGACGGCGAAATCGATGCAAGAAGAGTTGACCCAAAGAGAGTGGGGGCGCCTCTAGTTCATCGGCGGTGGAATGTGGGAGGGTAAGTGCAGTATCGATATTGGCAGTCTTATCCATCGTCCCTGACCTATTGGAGGCGGATGCGAGGGTCGAGCCAGGCGTAGGCGATGTCGGTAATGAGTTGGAAGAGGACAACCGCGATCGAAATCAGAAGCAGAATACCCATTACTACAGGAATATCCGCTCGCTGTAAGTGGTCAATGAATAGCCTCCCCATGCCAGGCCAGGCGAAGATGCCTTCGGTTACTAACGCCCCAGCCAATAGGAAAGGCAGATCAAGACCAACGATGGTAACAATAGGCAAGGAGGCGTTTTTAAAAGCATGGATAAGGAGTATCTCACGTCGCGGCAGGCCTTTTGATTTAGCGGTACGGATGTAATCCTGACTAAGGACCTCAAGCATGGTACTACGGATGTAACGGCTGTAGCTTGCCAGGCTGATGACGGTAAGGCTTATCACAGGAAGGATCATGTGCCAAAGGATTTGGCTTGTTGTTTTCCCTGCCTGGGGGTCGAACATGCCCACCGTGGGTAGGTAAGGCAACCCCCAACGTCGAAAGAGAACAGCAAAAATGTACATAGAAAGGAGGGCAATAAAGAAAATAGGCATGGAATAGCCGATAAAGCTGGCTGCCGTGATGATATGATCCATAAAGGAATATTGCCGTAAAGCAGAATAGATCCCGACAATACAGGCGCCGATAATGATGACTACCTCAGCCGGGATCATGAGTAGAAGTGTGTTCGGCAGACGTTCCCCGATCACTTCCAGGACTGGTTTGCCGCGATTGACTAAAGAGACACCGAAATCACCGCGCAGCACCCCTTTCCTTCGACCAGGTGTTTCGGGGACACCATCTCCATCGAAGTCGAATTTCTCCCAATCATTGCCAATAAGCCAGTAGAGATATTGCATATGGATCGGTTTGTCTAAGCCTAGCTGTCGCGTCAGGCGTTCCCGGTCTGAGGGGCGAGTAGCGTGACGGCCACCCATCGTAGCCAACGGATCGCCCATGTTCATCATCAGGATAAAAAGAACGATGCTGATGATAAATAGCAAGGGGATTGCCTGTAAGAGGCGGCGAAGAATGTACTGGGTCATCTCTACTCCTGGTCGTTCCAGCGAGTAGTCAGCAAGCCTTGAAGCGAGCCGGGGCGGGTTTGTCTCGCCCCGACTCGTTTTTCTATGATCTTTTTGAACTTTTCCCTATTGCTCAATATCCCATTGTGCAATGTTGAAAAACGGGGTTCGTCCACCGATTCTTACATTGGTGATGCGTTCATTCACTCCGAAGAGATCCGGATCGTTCCACAAGCCGAGCCAATAGACTTTTTCGTAGATCATGCGGCCAATGTCATAAATGATCTGTTGGCGAACTTCCGCATCTGGCTCGATAATCTCTTGTGCGAAGAGAGCTTCAAGTTCCTCATCGCAGATCCATTGCCAGTTGCCGCCGTCCGGATATTCATCTGTGGGGATCTCATCACACAGCCAATAATAGCTATCCGGGTCGGGGAATTGTGGCGAGTCAGAATATGCCATGAGGTCCAATTCGCCGGTTGCGCACGGTCCTCCCTCGCCATAGCTGCTGAAGAAAAGGTCATATTCATAGGTGAGCGAGTCTACACCGATCCCAACCTCGGCCAGTTGTTGTTGTGCAACCGCC
>CAYGXU010000206.1:0-2721 GCA_964353875.1 uncultured Anaerolineaceae bacterium
CATAAGCCGGATCGAACAACAGTAGGGTCTTATAATAGAAGATGGAATGCATTCCGGTCTTCGCAAGGAGAGTCTGCCTGATGAAATCCGCCGACCGTGCCATCGCCGAGGGCATCTTGTTCACCGACCAATATCAATTGACCATGGCTCAACTTTACTTTCGCATGGGACTTCATGAGAAATGGGCTCAATTCGATCACTTCTTCCGCAGTTATCCCGATTACGGTTTACACAAAGCCGGTTATTGCATCAACGCCGGCCTTGAATGGCTGGTGGATTGGATGGAAGAGGTTCGATTCTCTGAAAAGGAGATCGAATTTCTACGCAATGATAAAGGGAGCACCGGTCAGCGCCTCTTTGACGATGACTTCTTGGGTTGGATTCACAAAAATGGATCCTTCGAAGGGATCACCATACAGGCCATTCCTGAAGGTAGAGTAGTCCACCCCAATATCCCTCTCACCGTCGTCCAGGGTCCCTTGGCAATGGCTCAGATCCTGGAAACCCCTCTCCTCAACCAACTCAATTTCCAAACCCTGATCGCCACCAAGGCCTCTCGTATCCGGGAAAGCGGTGATGGGCGCATGTTGTTGGAGTTTGGTCTGCGCAGAGCCCAGGGAGCAGGAGCGAATGCGGGCGCCAGAGCCGCGCTTATCGGTGGTGCCGACTTCACTTCCAATGTCGGTCTCTCCCACATCCTGGGTTACCCACCTAAAGGTACTCACGCCCACAGCATGGTGCAGGTCTTTTTAGCCTTGGGGGCGAGTGAATTGGATGCTTTCCAAGCCTATGCCGATGTTTACCCTGATGACTGTCTTCTCCTGGTGGACACCATCGATACACTCGAAAGCGGTATCCCCAATGCCATTAAGGTCTTTGAGCAGCTACGACACAAGGGAAATCGGCCTCTCGGAATACGGCTGGATTCGGGCGATCTGGCTTATCTCAGCATCCAGGCAGCGAAAATGCTGAACAAAGCCGGTTTCCCCGAGGTTTCCATTGTGCTATCGAATCAAATTGACGAACTGGTCCTGTGGCAAATCTGCACTCAGATTCAAGAAGAGGCCCCACGATATGGCGTCGAGCCCGACAGTTTGATGAAACGCCTGGTCTATGGTGTGGGGACACGACTGATCACCTCCGCGGGTGATTCGGCTCTGGACGGTGTCTATAAATTGGTCGCTATAATGGAAGAAGGAAAATGGATCCCAGCCATCAAGCTTTCGGAAACCCCCGAAAAAATCCCCAACCCAGGTCAAAAACATGCCTGGCGCATCTATGATCACCGCAACAAGGCTGCCGCTGACCTGCTCAGTCTAGACGATGAAGATCCGCTCGAAATGGACTCAATCCTTCTCCATCACCCCTGCGAACATACCGTCTTTCGGCACATGCAGCAACAGGAGATTTCCATGATCGAAGAGTTGCTTGTGGAGGTTCTTAAGCAGGGAAAGTCGGTTTATACCTGGCCAACGATTGAACAAATGCGCCAACGCCGCCAAGAGGATTTGGAGCGGCTCGATCCAGGCGTCCGGCGCATCGTAAACCCGCATATTTATCATGTCTCCCTCACAGAGCGCCTTTGGGATCTGAAACAATCCCTGATCGCCTCGATCCAACCATGAGTCTGGGAGCTTCCAGGTATTGAGGTGATGCGGATTTATCAGCACGAAAAACTCGCACACCAGATCGTGAAACAAGTTCGAGGTGCATGAATCTATTATCAAAAACGAGAGTAAGACCACTGTGCACCATCAAACGTCATATTATCAGAAGATTCCTTCCACAACTGCGGTATGTAATCCCGCACAAGTCAATAATGATCAAGCACAATGTTATACTTGAGATCTGGACAAAGTTCTGCAAACTCCATCTTCAGATGAAAGAATGCAATAATCGGAGCACTGATTCACTAAGCCAAAAAGGATGGCGTCCTAGCATAGATTGAAGAACAGTTCATGAGGGCATTATGAGGCTTTACCATAGCATGACAAGACAGCTTGAGGAGCTAACGCCACAAAATGAAGGTTTTACCGTTTATGCCTGTGGCATCACGCCCTACGATACCACCCACCTCGGCCATGCCTTCACCTACACCTGCACCGATGTGCTCATCCGTTACCTCGAGTTCCTGGGTCACAAAGTCACCTACGTGCAAAACGTAACCGACATCGATGATGATCTCCTGCGCAAGGCGAAGGAAATGGGCGATGATTGGCATGCCCTAGGGAACCGTTGGACCGCCCACTACATCGAAGACATGACTTCCCTCAACGTGCGTCCACCAGAGCATTTCCCATGCGCTACGGATGTCATCCCCGAAATCCTGGACTGGGTGGGCAAGCTGATCGCGTGCGGCGTTGCCTATGAAACGGGTGGGAATGTCTATTTTCACATCGACGCCTGGCCCGAGTTCGGCAAGTTGAACCAACTACCACGCCCCGAAATGCTATCCATCGCCAACCAACGCGGCAATCGACCCGACGATACCCGTAAGCGTGACCCTCTCGATTTCGTCCTGTGGCAAACTCAGGCGCCGGGTGAACCCGCCTGGGACAGCCCCTGGGGACCCGGACGTCCAGGCTGGCACATTGAATGCTCCACCCTATCGATCCAACTCCTGGGCGAGGTGGTTGACATCCACATCGGAGGTTCCGATCTTTCCTTCCCCCATCACGAATGCGAGATCGCGCAAGTCGAACCGGTCACCGGACGGACGCC
>CAYGXU010000207.1:0-2704 GCA_964353875.1 uncultured Anaerolineaceae bacterium
AAAGGGGCGCCGGTGATCTTTGAAGATAATCCCACCTATCAGAACCTCATTGGCCGGGTGGAGCACATCGCTCAAATGGGAGCGCTGATCACCGATTTCAACCTGATCAAATCCGGAGCGCTTCATCGTGCCAACGGGGGTTACCTGGTCATCGATGCACGCAAGGTCCTCCTACAGCCCTATGCCTGGGAAGGGCTGAAACAAGCTCTGCAGACGGATCAGCTTCGGATCGAGTCCCCGGGGCAGATGCTTAGCATGATCAATACGGTTTCATTAGAACCTGAGCCAATCCCATTGGAGGTGAAGGTGGCTTTGATCGGCGATTCGATCCTCTACTACATGCTTAACGCCTTAGATCCTGAATTCGGTGAGTATTTCCGCGTGGCGGCCGACTTCGGAGATCAAATGGATTGGAATCCGGAGAATCAAATCCTATATGCTCGCTTGGTTGGCAATTTAATTCGCAAAGATCAACTGCGCCCATTTGATCGCTGCGCGGTAGCGCGAGTGATTGAGCACAGTGCACGTATGGTGGAGGATGCCAAGAAGCTCACCACACAGATGAGGATGGTGGCTAATTTATTGCGTGAGGCCGACCATTGGGCATCTGAGAGGGGAAGCGAAATTGTGACTGCCGACGATGTCCAGCGGGCGATTGAAGCTCAGATCTTTCGCGCTGATCGGGTGAAGGAGCGCATCCAAGAACAAGTCTTGCGCGGTACGATTCTGATTGATACGGAGGGGGAGAAGGTTGGTCAGATCAATGGGCTTTCCGTGCTTCAATTGGGCAATTTTGCCTTTGGACAACCGAGCCGCATCACCGCTCGTGTTCGCGTAGGTCGAGGTGAGGTGGTGAATATCGAACGCGAGGTAGAAATGAGCGGGCCAATCCATTCGAAAGGGGTGTTAATCCTTTCGTCCTTCCTCGGCTCCCGTTATGCCATGGATAATCCTCTCTCCCTTTCAGCCAGCCTGGTTTTTGAACAATCCTACAGCGGTGTGGAGGGGGATAGCGCTTCATGTGCAGAGTTATATGCACTCCTCTCGGCTATTGCTGATGTACCGATCCGACAATCCCTGGCAGTGACAGGTTCAGTGAACCAGCATGGGCAGGTGCAGGCCATTGGCGGCGCGAATCATAAGATCGAGGGTTTCTTTGACCTATGCCAATCGAGAGGACTGAACGGGAAGCAGGGAGTGCTGATCCCAGTATCCAATGTGAAGAATCTCATGCTCCGTCATGATGTAGTCGAAGCGGTTGCAAAGGGTCAGTTCCATATCTATCCTGTGGAGACAGTGGATCAGGGGATTGAAATCCTCACCGGCTTGGCAGCCGGTGAGCCAGATGGAGCGGGGATTTATCCGGAAAACACGATCAATGGCAAGGTTCAGACCCGCCTGAACGATTTTGCCAGGCGAAGAGCGACGTTTGCTTCGTTGATCAAGGAAGGTGGAGAGTCAACTACTACCGACTGAAAACCGGTAGCTTGTCCCTGGCGCTATGGGCAACCCGCCTAAAGGCGGGGGACTCATACCCACATCCGGAACGTTTGGCTGGTTGACAGCAACCCGCTCAACTATAAAGCTGAGCGCGAATTGCAGGTGAACCTGACGTTGAATGTTTTACACATAGAACGATTTTCTACATTGCAACCTCATATATTCAGTTGGCAAGGTGCTGTATAACCGGGTCTTCGAGCTGAGGTTGGCGGACCATCACCCGAAGTGCCTTCCTACCGCCATAGGGAAGACCTTAATGAGATAGTACCATACTCCGCACTCAAGTGCATGTGCGCCGCGGCTCCTCCCTCAGCTAAAGCCGAGGGTGTCCGCCGCTACTCAAGCGGGAAAGGAAAGGGACCATGAACTCAAATGAGGGGGAAACAAGCATTAAACGTATCTTGGTGGCGGTCGATGCCTCACCCTCAAGCCTTGTGGCGTTGGAAGCTGCTGCCGAACTGGCGGTCAGTCTGGAGGCTGAACTATTGGGTCTATTTATTGAGGATATCAACCTCTTACGTCTGGGGGAAGTCCCTTTTGCACGTGAAGTGGGCTTTTCAACAGGTTCGATTCGCGAGGTTGACCTTCAAGGCATCCAACGTCAACTTCGAGTGCAAGCGAGCCAGGCACGCAGGCAAATAGTCAGGCTTGCGCGGAGCATGGGGTTCCGTTGGTCGTTTCGAGTCGTACGTGGAGTAATTAACCGTGAACTGCTCGAGGCGGCCTCGGATGCGGACCTGGTGATCCTCGGCAGGCGGGGGTGGTCTGGGAGACGTCGCTTGGGATCCACAGCGGAAGCAATGATTTCTCACGCGTCGAATGTCACTATGATCATGGAAAGGCGAGTCAAGTTAGAGCCCACGGTACTGGTGCTCTATGACGGATCAGCACTTGCCCAGAAGGCGTTGCACATGGCGGCCGATCTGGTGCGAAAGCGCAGGGGATACCTGACAGTCGCCATCCTGGCCCTGGAGGAAGGGGAGGCCAGGCGCCTGCAGACGGAAGTGGGCCTTTGGTTACACGCTCAGCGTTTGCAGGCGCGCTACCGTTGGATGATGGAGGAGGACGATCAACTAATCCCCGAACTGGTACGGTCAGAGGGGGGATGTATGCTGGTCTTACCGGGCGAAATCCGGATGTTGCAGGGGGATCGACTCATGGCTGTGCTCAATCGACTGCAATGTGCGGTGATGGTAGTGCGATA
>CAYGXU010000208.1:0-2632 GCA_964353875.1 uncultured Anaerolineaceae bacterium
GGTTGGGGGTGAGGGTTCTTCAGCCAAAGGCGATATCCTGCCTGCGGTAATTTGCCAGATGGTTGCTTGCTGGCGAAATTGCGGGTTCACCATCATCAAATCGGCGGAGGTGAGGATGGCCTGGTTGACAGTACTGACGCGGCCCAGCAAATCGTCACGGCGGATGGGATCGAGCTCAGCCAAAACTTCATCCAACAGGAGGACCGGCCATTCGCCGCTGCGCTGGCGAAGCCATTCGATCTCCCCCAATTTAATCGCCAGCAAGACAGTGCGGTTCTGCCCTCTTGAGCCGTACAATCGCAAATCAATCGCGTTAGAGAGGACGGAGAAGTCATCCCGATGTGGACCAAGCAACGTCATCCCGCGTTGGATCTCCTCTCTTCGCCCTGCAACAAGGGCGTTGAGCAGACCTTTGCGGATCGTCTCACGCGAGATGCCGGTCCAGTCGGCGCTCATATCGATGGGCAAGCCGAGTTGCGCCTTGGGATGTTCGACCGGATCGAAAGAGGGCTGATATTCGAGGTGCAAGCGCTCGTTGTTGCGGGTGAGCTCGCTGTGGATCTGTGCAGCGATCTGCTCGATCCCGTACAGTGCGACAGCACGCGCCCGTATCAGCGAGGCTCCCAGGTCAGCCAGGCGCTCATCCCAAAAGGCAATCTCGTCGCCTGGATGGTTGCGCTCTTGAAGTTGCTTGAGCAAGGCGTTTCTTTGAGTCAGCACTTTCCCATATTCGCCATGCGCTTCGGCATAGGTGGGATCGGCTTGAGATAGGGTGGCATCCAGGTAATGCCGCCGAAAGGAAGGGGAGCCTTCGATGATTTGAATATCTTGAGGGAGGAACATGACCGCGTTGAATTCCCCGGCTAAATCGCTTACCCGTTGTTTGAGCCCGTTAATCAGAATCTCTTTTCGAAGACGCTGTTCTCCAACGTGCCCCAGCGTGTCAAGAATGATGCGGATTTCGATCCTGCGCAAGCGATCCTGTCGATGAAATTCCGCTACGATGCGGGCGAAGGGCGGGGATTGATTAAGGGCGAGAAAATTGATCAACTGGCGGTCACTGCCGGCATGGGGGGAGGAGGCGCAAGAGAGATAGTAGATGGCTTCGAGCAGGCTGGTTTTCCCTTGCGCGTTGGCACCCACCAGGATGGTCGAACCGCTAGGGAGGTCGATCTCGAGGCGGGAGAAGTTACGATAATTGGTGAGTGATAGATGAGCAAGCTGCATAGGTGGAGGGGATTTTAACATGAGTCGGGGTAGGGTGCAGTCTGGCCGATGCATTAGAGGGAAAATCCATTCTTGTGCCATGTTGCCATGAATTGATGATCGTTCCATGCCCGATAGCCCTCAATACAATGACAAACCCTATAAATCTTTCTAGCAAGATAAGTGGTTGAATATGCAGGAGATTGCATTTGAAAGGTAAATTCGGATACATATATAGACCTTTAGGGTCTATGACTAGAGTTGAAAAAGGACTATCAAGCGCTCGTTAAGAGGCCTTACAACTGATTTTCAATTTAACATATTCTCCCAAAAATACTGTACTATGATAGCGAAGGAAAAAGAAGCGAAAGGAACGTCGAAGGCAGAAGCCTTTTAACAACGGATCGTCTCTCATCGAAAAGGCAAAGCCATCGAAAGATGGCGGCGCAAAGCTAAAGGGCCTAAAGCTTGAAACAGCAATGGCAGCCAGTTGCCGAACGGGAAGAAAAAGCCACCTTTTATTGAAGGAAGCCCGTGCAACTGGTGATCACCATAGGAAACACGGGCTTTTCGCTTGTATCAAGATAAAAAAGAGTTACGGGGGGGGCGGGTAAAAGGAAGGAAGCAACGATGATTAAATTATTACGATCCTTAGCAAGAAGGGAAGAAGGCCAGGCAATGACCGAGTATAGTGTCCTATTCCCTGGCGCCTTATTAATCGTCATGACAATCGCGGTAATTATTGGACCTCCGTTGCAGGATGCTTATTGTAGTATTGTAGGCCCCTTCAATCCAAACGTCTGTGGTGTAGCGGAGGCGGCCGAGGCGCCTGGGGGAGGCGAGCCTGAACCCGAGATCACGCCCACTGCGACACCGGAAGCCTGTGTGGAGCTACAGACATCGGAAGGTTGTTCGCAATGCGACCAAAGCCCGGATTGTCTTTGCTTGCCGGGCGTCAATGATGGCAGCTATACCGCCTCGCGCCAGATCCAATCGTTGGTGATCAAGGCGGCCAGGAACTACTTCGTCTACTATACCGGTTATACGGATGACAGCTGCTACCATGTGACCCTCGATGGCTACAGCGCCAGTTGGGTGAAGGTAGCAGGGGGTAAGAATTGCCAGGACATCAGCCACCTGCAATCCTGGTATGTGATGATCTGCGAATAATCGCCTCCTGGCCGGCGTTGCGAAGAATTATTGAGAGGACGAGGATAGGGGAGACTCGTCTTCTTTCCCTTTATTTCAGCACTGTCTCTTTTGAATTGTGATTTAATCTATCATGAGATTATTTTAATCATGCAAGCTCGTTGTACGACGTAGTTCATTGCTCAAACAGCCTTATTCTGTGTATATAAGTATCGACGAATGTAAAGATCTTCTAGGATGCTTATAATCACTAAAAACCTACTTCCGATCAGGATCG
>CAYGXU010000209.1:0-2570 GCA_964353875.1 uncultured Anaerolineaceae bacterium
ATGATCACTTTGCCCTACTTGTCGGTTTGAGGCGAAGCTTCGTTAGGCAGTTACGGCAATTCCCGCTGTTTCCGGGGGCACTTCTGGGTGCATTCTAATCACCCGACCGATGCCCATTCAAATATTCCTTCTCCCAGATCACCTGCCTGAGTGGTTTGTGCGCCGTACCATAGGCAACCATCGCCTGGCTGTAATGCTCATCGGTTAAGGCTTCTTGGGCGGCTTCATCCTCCGGTTCGGGTTGATGAATCCGGATCCAATCCCGGAATTGGCCGTAATGGTCGCGGAAGGGGCATGGATGAAGCCAATTGCCCTCGACGGTGAGGTTGTTTTGACCGTAGCCATAATCACGTTGCCATTGGCGGATGGTTTTAAATAGAGGCGCAACCCATGCATCATTCAGATTTCCCCCTTGCGAATAGACCTGATGGATGTTGGCTCCAGCATAGGGGGCGAAGACACAGGGCATCACCTTGCCACTCCAATCGATATACAGATAGCCTCGCTCTCGACCGGCAGCGATGCACCCTTCGACGAGAGGGCCATGGTTCCAGAAGTCGAGAAGGAAGTGTTGTTTCTTGGCGACAACCTCCCATGACCTTCTCCAGAATTGGATCGTCTGTTCGGGAGTGGGCATGCGATTCAAGTCGGCGTTTCGCCCGATCGGCATATATTGGAAAAGGAAACCGTAGAAAGCCCCTTGACGATCAAAGAAGAAATCGAGGAACTCATCCGAGAGGATCTCTTCCCAGTTGTCACGGTTGACCGTGACTGAAATCCCGAAAGGCACGCCAGCCTGACGCAAGTCTGCCATTGCAGCCAGGACACGGTCGAAGACGCCCATTCCACGACGCGCATCGGTACGGCTTTGCAACCCTTCAACCGATAGTGCGGGAGTAAGGTTGCCTAATCGAGCCAGGCGTACTGCCATATTCTTATCGATTAGCACGCCATTGGTGAACATCAGGAAGAGACTGTCGTGGTGTTTCTCAACCATATCGAGCAGGTCTTTTCCCTCAGAGCGATAGAGGAGCGGTTCACCTCCGGAGAATACAAATAAAGGCACACCCCAAAGTTGTTTGGCTTCGGTCATGATTCGGTCGAGGGTGTTCCAATCCAATTTACCGGCTCCTGAACCCGAATTGGCATAACAGCCACTGCACTTCAGATTACAGGCGTGGTTGGGGCTGATTACCAGAAACCAGGGAGGATCGCAACCGAATTCATCATGGAAAGGTTGGGTAACAGAGCGTGTTTTGTCTGACACGCAAATCGCCCGTCCCCATAACTCTGTAATGATTCGGGCGACGCGTGGAGAAAGAACGCGCCGTTCAATGACTCGATCGATCGTGTGGAGAATGGCTCGGTAGATCAGCAGCCGTTGGCGCATGATGGTGTGCCAGGTTTCAGGAACGCGCTCATCCTTATTCAATTGATTACGCAATCGCGCATCGATGAACTTCACCAGTGGTCTGCGGATTGCATCGCAATAGAGCAGTCGCCCGCTCATATCCAGCAAAGGTCCACTTGCTCGGGTGCTTAATAATCTCGCGCCGAGATCGAAAATATCCATTTTTTGCTCCTTAGGATAGGTCCAAATGCTTTGCGAATAGGGATGGCTTTAGGCGAATTATGACCGGAACCGTCCGACGAGTCCATTGTACAATCAGGGTCAGGAAAATTAATAGCCGCGATAATATCCAGTAAAGGTTGTGGTCGATGATCTGGCAGCGATTCTCATATGGCCTCAAGCCGAACCTCATGATGATTTTGGTTGGCCAAAGCGTCTCCATATCGACCCTGAGCTACGTGGAAGTCTGTAATTTAGCGTTTGTTCAGCGTCACTCCTCTACAATCTTCGGCAGTTTCTTGGCCTGCGTGATCCAATAAGTTGTCTCGACCAGAGTAGGATTTCTCTTCATGATCCGCTTTTCCAGGTTGAAGGCGGAGATCGTCGAACGCAATCGCTCTGGATCATACTGGACCAATTTCCCAACGCTATCGATGCCTGCGTCGATTAGGAGCCTCACGCGCGTCCCCTTGATATCGACGATGCGTGTTAAATCAGCCATCTTTACCAACTCCAAGATCACCATGGAAGGGACTCCAAGCTCACTTGCCATTTGCGCGCGGGTCTCTTTACCGCTCCCTACCTCAAGCAGCTGGGTAACATCGCTTATCCCTAACGTCGCCAACTTTGCCACCAACTCCGAATTAACACCTTCAATCTTGATCAGTTTAAGCGCCCGGCGCTTACCTCTGCCCTTGGCGATCAATTGTTGACGCCAATCTGTAGCAAAGCGACGCATGCCTTCGTTTCCACTGTATGTGTATTAACGATGGAGAGCCCAAAGATAGGAATTGGTTGACTTTCCAACCTGGATATTTGAGACAAAGGCCTCAAGGTCTGATGGGTCTGCATCATCGAGCCCTTTGTGCAGGTTTTTACACAAGCACGCTTCAAATTCTGTGGTGAGTTCGACACAACGATCGATTGCACTCTGCGGCTTTCCCTGTTTGTATCCGGACTTTTCAATTATCAAGCCGCTTCCTCATGCGTTCTCTCCGAT
>CAYGXU010000210.1:0-2550 GCA_964353875.1 uncultured Anaerolineaceae bacterium
AAGATATAACGGTCAGGCATGAAGCCAGCTTAGCCAGAAGGAGCTGAGCAGTTACCAAATTCTTTATATTTGTGTCTATAACCGCCTTATAGGGGCAAAGTGTAACGGCCCAATCGCCCAAATCTGCATCAAACGAATCAGGCTGTTTTATCCTCTCATCCAATCATCAGTCTCCAACTAAAAAGATCGCTCTTTACTCATAAATCAAACGGAAATTCAAGCAATTACGAACAGCAATATATTCCTTTGCCCGACTTCTGAGGCAGAAAAAATATATCATCAGGCAACAATGCTGTGATTACTGAAATTATACGAATTCTATAGGCCCAGAAGTGTTAAGAGTCCACCCACAATTGCCAATGCCCCTAGGATAAAATCACTCATGGGAATCTCCACAGGCAGAACATGTGTAAGCCCCCAAAGAAGGAGCCATACTCCTAAAACCAAGAAACCGAGTGTTCTTGCTGATTTCATCTTTTCCTCTCCTTACTTTTAGCACTTGTCAACTTGGATACCTCTTCTATTCGAAAATGAATCCCCAGCCGCACGAATGAGGTACCTTGCTCTAAAAGATTGCTGTTGATATACAATTGTGTAAAAATTGCTTATCGAATCACAATAGTCCTTTTGTCATATTCTTTATCTTACACAACCTCGTTGAAAGGGCAATAGAGGTCAAAGTAGTTTGTTTTCTTATTAAAGACGTGGGCGCCGCTCACAATTTCAGATTGCTAAGGCAGCTTCTTCACTTTGAGCGTAGATCGAATCTCCCCTTCATCTCTCACATGGTGAATTAAATGTGATCAATTCTAAATGAGAGAGTTAGCACCATAACCAGAGCAATCCATAATCAGCCACTTTCTATTCGGGCGAGAGGAGTCGTTTAATATCAAAACATTGGAACGAAATACTGCCCTAAGCGTGTAATAGGTAACACATCCTGTCCCATACCTATTTACGGTACACCATCCTTTGGAGACACCCATGCGTACATTACATATCATCTCCCACACACACTGGGACCGCGAATGGTACCGAACCTTTCAGCACTTTCGCCTTCGACTTGTCCACCTCGTTGACAGCTTACTCGATCTCCTTGATAAAGATCCACAATTTAGGCATTTCATGCTCGACGGTCAGACCATCGTCCTGGATGACTACTTGCACATGCGCCCGGAGAAAGAAACCATCCTACGTAAGCATGTTCAAAAAGGGCGGATTCTTATCGGCCCTTGGTATGTCTTACCCGACATGTACCTGGTCAGCCCCGAATCCCACATCCGCAACTTGTTGCAGGGAGAGCGGATAGCCTGCAAATTCGGCTCCAAAATGTTGATTGGTTATATCCCTGATCCGTTCGGTCACCCGGCACAGATGCCTCAAATTCTACGAGGTTTCGACATTGATGTGGCCTGCCTGTGGCGCGGCCTGGACGACCAGCCTGCTGAGTTCTGGTGGCAATCCCCTGATGGCTCACGTGTATTGGTTTCCTACATGCGAGATAGCTACTCCAACGGCGCATCCCTCCCAGCCGAGAACTTGCCTGCTTTTGCTGAATCCATATCCACTTTAGGAGATTCCCTCGCCGCTCATTCGATGGCAGCCGACTATCTCATCATGTTTGGGACTGATCACATGCAGCCTCCGCGTAACACATCCAAGGCAATCGCCTATGCAGACACAGAGCTTAGAGACACCCAGGTCGTGCATTCGACCTTGCCTGCCTATTTCGCTATGCTCCATTCAACATTGAATTGCGATCAGTTGCCGGTAGTGGAAGGGGAATTACGGGCATGCAAGCGGATGCATCTGCTTCCCGGTGTCCTTTCCACTCGAATGTGGATCAAACAACGCAACCATGCCAGCGAAAATCTGTTGATAAAATGGGTTGAACCGTTTACCACATTCCAAGAGCTCATCACCCTTCCTCAGGCAATACCATCATCCCCAATAGGGAGCATCAATCAAAAATCATCCCTCATTCGTCAAACATGGCGTCTGCTGATGGAAAACCACGCCCACGATTCCATCTGTGGCTGCTCGATCGATCAGGTGCATGAAGAAATGAAGGTGCGCTTTGACCAGGTTGACCAGATTGGTGAAGAACTCACCCGAGAAACCCTGGCGGACCTTGTAGCTGCAGTCAACACCCAGGCGCAAAACAATGGTCCATTTGCAGCCATTGTCGTCTTCAATCCATCGGCTTTCCAGCGTACCGATGTTGTCGATGCCGAAATCGAATTACCCCCGGAAGCCACTGCCTTTGAAATCGTGGATGAAGCTGGTAATGTCCTACCGCATGAAACCCTCGGACTTGGCACGAAAGAGCTGATCAACACCAATATGACTCCGAAAGATCTACGCTCCGGATTTAGTATGATCAACGAAGGCCGAATTACTGGGCTGGGCTTCCGATCCTTCAGTGTCAGGCGCGTTGGCACTACCGCCCACCTTGATGTCACCTTTTCCCAAGATGAGCCGGATAAAGTTGCTTGGGAGCGTTGTGTCAGAGAAGTACAGGCTTTGCTCGATGATCCCGTGATTACCTCG
>CAYGXU010000211.1:0-2537 GCA_964353875.1 uncultured Anaerolineaceae bacterium
GCAGGAAGCGGATACGAGCATGCTGGCCTCGATGATGGTCGGGCGGGATGTGGTCTTGGAGGTCGAGAAAGCGAAAGCCAAGCCGACCGGGTTGACTCTGCGGGTTGAGAATCTCAAGGTGCCTTGCGATCGAAACACATTGGCTGTGAATGGCGTCTCTTTCGATCTATTGGCCGGAGAGATTTTGGGCATAGCCGGTGTGCAGGGTAATGGACAAACCGAGTTGGTAGAAGCGCTGACCGGACTGCGTCATCCGGTGGAGGGTCGCATCGAGTTGCTCGGGACGGACGTCACTCATGGCACGCCGCGCCAGATCACCGAACTGGGGGCGGCGCATATTCCCGAAGATCGCCAGCGTGATGGGCTGGTGCTCTCGTATCCAGTGACCGACAACTTGGTGCTCAACACCTACTACATCAAGCCCTTCACACAAAAGGCGGTCCTTCAACCAGAGGCGATCCTGCACTATTCGAAGGACCTGATCGATGCGTTCGACATTCGCACCCCCTCGGCGCTGGTGGATGTAGGCACTCTGTCAGGCGGAAACCAGCAGAAAGTGATCGTTGCGCGCGAGTTGTCGCGCCCGATCAGATTGCTTGTTGCGGCACAGCCCACTCGCGGGCTTGACGTGGGTTCAATCGAATACATCCACAATCGCTTGATTGATAAGCGCGATGAAGGCGTCGCCGTGCTGCTGGTTTCAACAGAACTGGATGAAATCATGCAGCTATCCGATCGGATCGCGGTCATGTACCGGGGACAGATCGTGGACATCGTAGCCATCGAAGATGCGTCCAGAGAGAGAATCGGACTGCGGATGGCCGGCATACTCGCCGAGAGTCAGGCAGCATAGCGGGCGTCCACCCCCGATCGGAAAGTCCTCGTGAGGTTCGATCCCATGACAGACGCGGAAGAGACAACGAAGAACGCAAAGAAGTCCGCAATCAGCATCTTCTTCGAAGAGGTCAGCCGGAGTTCACTGATCATTCCCATTCTGGCGATCTTCAGCGGCCTGCTCCTTGGTGGCATTATCGTCGCCCTGTCAAGTGAACAGGTCTACACGGTGTGGTCCCAATCCCCACTTCAGGCCATCTCCAATGGATTCAAGGCCGCCTGGGAATCGTATGTGACCTTGGCGGCAGGAGCCCTCGGCAGTCCATCGAGGATCATCGCCGCAATCCAGAGCGGAGATGGTTTGGAAATCAGAAGGGCGTTCAATCCGATCTTCGAGAGCCTGGTGAAGTCGATTCCGTATATCTTCGGGGGACTGGCCGTGTCGCTGGGCTTCAGGACCGGCCTGTTCAACATCGGTGTGGAAGGGCAGATCTTCATGGGGGGAATCTTCTCCGTCTGGGTTGGCTACTCGTTCACCGGATTGCCTGCCTTCATCCACATCCCGTTTGCGTTCATGGCAGGGGCGCTGGGAGGGGCGCTGTGGGGGTTTATCCCCGGTCTATTGAAGGCCAAGACCGGCGGCCACGAGGTGATCAACACGATCATGATGAACTACGTGGCCTTCCGGCTCACCGATTGGCTGTTGCGCGAGCCGATGAGACGCCCGGGCTCAACCAATCCTCTAAGCCCGATCATCGAGGAAAGCGCCATGCTGCCGCGGTTCTTCGGTGAGCCGATCCGCTTTCACCTCGGTTTCTTCATCGCCCTGGCCGTGGCGGCATTGGTTTATTGGTTCCTGTTCAAGACCAAATGGGGGTTTGATCTGCGCACGGTGGGCGCCAATCCGCGTGCCGCTCGCTATGCAGGCATGAACATCGTCAAGAGCACGATCGTGGCGATGTCGCTGTCGGGCGCACTGGCAGGGATGGCAGGCGCCAATGAGCTGCTCGGAGTGAACCACCATCTCTCCCAATCGTTCTCTCCGGGGTATGGTTTCGACAGCATCGCCCTTGCGCTGCTCGGAAGGAATCATCCCTTGGGGGTAGTGCTGGCAGCTTTGCTCTTCGGTACCCTGCGCAACGGCGCCACTCGGATGCAGGCGGCGGCCGGGATCCCGATTGACATCATCTCTGTGATGCAGGCACTGATCCTGGCCTTTATCGCCGCGCCGGCGATCGTCCGCACCATCTTCCGCCTCAAGGAACCCAAGAAGGCCGAGGCCGAGGTCCATGTAAGTGGCTGGGGAGGGAGTTGACCCAATGAGCGCCACTACGTCAACCCTTGAAACGGGTGCAATCTATGTATCCCAAACCAGAAGGCGCGTAATGGGAATAGTCTTTCTGGGCATTGCGGCGCTGATCTGGCTGGTGTTCATCCGAGGAATCGATCCTGAGATGGCCACGACGATGCGCCTCTACCCCGGCGGATCGACAGTTGTCGTCGAGGATTGGGTATTCAACACACTGAACACGCTTCAAATACTGGCATTTGCTACCGCCGTGCTGGGCAGCTACCAACTTGCGCGCGGATTCGGCAAGCGAACGGGTTTGGTGCTTTCATTGATCGGTGGCATGTTCGTGTTTGCCTTCCTTTCCTGGGCGGCTTCCGGGGGGATGCTGAACTTGGCCGGGATGCTTCGCATC
>CAYGXU010000212.1:0-2470 GCA_964353875.1 uncultured Anaerolineaceae bacterium
CTAGCCCTGCCCGTGCCCCACGAATGTGTTTATGGATACTTGGTCCGCTGCGTCCTCATTGCCCAGCCTGAAACCCAGCCCGATATCATGAAATCGCCTGAGCCCGCGTAACAGTGTCTGTGGGCCGGGCGCTTCCTTCGCGTTTCTGTTCAAGGCGCCGCCGAGACGGCTGATAATAACCATGGCAGCTCCTATGTGCAGACCCCGTTTTTTTTTTGACCTCCGATCGTTTCGGGGGCCACCAGGGGCTGCAGCTTCTCAAGCAGCCTGCATTCCCAGGAAGAGAAGACCAGCTTGCATGGAATTTCCGGAACTTCCCGGCCCAGCAGTGTCAGCAGCATTACTCGCCATGCGATAACCGCGTCAATGGCTATAGCACGGGCCAGTCTGTCGGCGCTTCGATGCTGATGAGCTTCGATGCGACAGCCGCTTTTCAGGACTCGATGCCAATCTTCAATGCGCCATCGCAATGTATACCAGCGCAAGCAGCGCAACGCCTGTTTGCGCGACAGGATAGGGACGGTAGTCAGCAACACCCAGCGCAGGGCCTTGGCTCCCTTTGGCGGATGGGGCTCGAAAACCGACAACGCATATAGCTCGAGAGCGGGCAAGTTCCGGGTCTGCGCCGTAGCCGGCGCAGTCAGCGTCACCTTGTCCCACTTGAGCTGCACCCGTGCCGTTCGTGCCGGCAGCGCCATCTGGCCGGGCTTACTGGGCTTGGATTTCTTCTCGCGTTGCCGCGGGACCTTAATCAGCGCTTCGCCCATCACCGGCATGGCCTTGAGGTGATCGAATAGCTTGTGCGACTGCTCTTTGTCTTCGAGGCAGCGGTTGTGCTTGGCACGGACCAGTAGATGAATTTTGGCGGCCTTCCGCCGACGATGGTCGAACAGCTCGAAGAGGTCGCTTTCGCGATCCCCAATATTGATCAGTTCGGTGTCTGGAAGATATTCGGCCGCTTCATTGAGATCGTCGAGGGTGCGCAGCCAACGATACGATTCCTTCTCCTCGATGGGGCGGTTCTGCGCCTTTGTTGCAGCGTCAAAATGCGAGGCGTAGATCTGCGTGTCCAGCACCCCCAGCGGCAAGCCGCCTTCCGCCACGGCCAGCGAGGAATGCATCTTCAGCCCCTGGCTCACGACGCCGGTTTGGTTCTTGCCGATGTCGCCGAGGTCGTTGCAGTGCAGCCGTTCCGAAAAATCCAGGTCCGTCGTATCCTGAATCACCAACACCCGTTCAAAGGCCTTCATCCGGCCGATCGTCCGTTCGCGGTGCCCTCGCAGGATGCCCTGCGGATCGATGCCTTTCCGTTCACTGCCGATGAACCGATAGTAGGCTTTCATCTGGTGCCGGTTCCCGGCAACGCATTCTGTGTACGTGGCCGATGGGTTGCTGGCCTTGGCACCGGCAATGCGGAACAAGCGCTGCTTCGCTACCTCGTGGCCAAAGTCCACACCGCCAAACTCGGCTTCCACCCATGTGCCGTTATTCAAAGCCTCTTGCAGGCTGACCGGCTGTATCCTTTCGCTCCGCGCCGGGAGACCCATGCGGCTGCGCCAGTCCCGCGTCAATTCGTAGAGGTAGAGGGATTTTCGCGTCTTTATCGGCCGATTCGGCCCACTTCGTCCGCGTCCCACCGTGGCCCCGATACAAGACCAGTTGGACGCCCGATAACAAGCCCCCGAATACTGCTCCGTGTCGACGAAGCTTTCCACCAGCCAAGGCTCGAAACCATATCGCGCCGTAAAATCCTTCCCCACTCGCTCCAGGCACAGGCTCAGCACCCGGCTGGCCAGATTCTCACAACGAACCTGCGGGCGGATCAAAAAGCGCGTCATGTTGATCAGACGATCCTGAAAGCCCTTGCGCGTGGCCTGATCCCATCCTATCCATTCGTCCCGCGCCCTCAAGCGCAGGGCGCAGGAACCGAAACCGATGCCTCCCAGCCACCCGTGTTCCGAGCCGACCAGATACCGGATCTGCCTGCCCACCAGCCGGCAGTCATGCAGAGGATGCTCCGTCAATATCAACTCGTTCCACGTGCGAAAAAGCTCGTCATCCTTGCTGCTGACCTCGATCAGATGCAAGCCCTCAACCTGCTCCACTCGCTGCGGCGCATCTTGCGGGGATGAAACTGCACTGTTCAGCCGTCGAGGCTGGGTTCGACGCCGCGTTTCTCTTTGACGCTTGGGGAGTCTCCATAATCCCCGCGACTCCAGCACGCGCAGCGCTTTCAGAACCCCTGCCAGTCGGAGCTTCCCCATCCGGTCGCGCAGCTCAAGCGCCTGGCATAAAAATCGGGCAAGAGCCCCACGCCCCTTGCCCTTGTTGTTCCGCAGCCAATCTCTTACCTTGGCGACTACCTTTTGGCTGGATAGATGCTCTTGAATGGTCTGTGCTTCGCTCATGCCTCAATCAATAACACAAGCGAATCGCTCTGTCCAGACTTATCTCAAGGGGCACGAGCAGC
>CAYGXU010000213.1:0-2465 GCA_964353875.1 uncultured Anaerolineaceae bacterium
TTTATTTTGGCCCGAGAGTTGTTGAGGGCAGTCATCGACGGTTTGCATGAACAGGTAGCGGATTCGGCTAGCGTCTTGATGCCAGACCTAGGGGATTATGAAGGCTATTTTGCCCGAGTGTTGCTTGCTCCTGATCCAATGGTGGACGCGTACCGCAAGAAAGGACAAGACTTAAGGGGATTCGCTGAAACCTTTCTTATTCCATCCCATATCGCCTCTATTCGTTGGAAAGACCCGATCTACCCTCATCATGGACTGGGGGAAGAACGATTGCGGCATGCCTTTAGCGTTTCCTGAGGAAAAGAATCCTTTGATCGGAAATTCCATTTAAGTTCTAAGAAGGATTGTGGGAGGCTTGTAGTATTGAAATCGCTGTACCATTGATTGACGGAAGTTTCTGGTACACTCCTGCCGAGCGGGGCAATGCAATAACGTGATTCAACAGGTATATCAGGAATATAATAGTGATAGGATGACCACCCGTGAAGTGAATCTTTTCGAATGATATGCGGGCAGCCTGCTCACCACCCACCCCAGCCCCTCCCTGAAAGGAGGGGTTTTAAAGTCCCTTCCCTTCAGGGAAGGGATTTAGGGATGGGTCTCTTTCGCCCTATGATGCTTCTCCTCGTGTTATCCGCTCGACATTACAATCTAGAGGACCAAATCAGATATATTTAGAATAGCTTCAATTCACCCAACAGTGCCCTGTCAACCGCGCCAAATCCAGGCGGCGACAAAATGAACAGGCACAAGGCCTATTGATCGGGATTGGATGGGCCTTCCTCAATCGAAATCTCCAAGGTGCGCAGTTGCTCCTGGATCTCCCTCAAGCCCTGATCGATGCCTCGGATACGCGCTTCTTCGTCCAGGATGAAACGTCGATAAGGAGCGATGGCTTCATGCAGCCGATTCACCGCCCGGTCCATCTCGCTATGGAAACTCTCACTCAGGACCTGCCGCAATCGATCTCGGAGGCCGTCCATCTTTTTCCGCATCTCGCGTTTGGCCACGCCTCTTCGCCAGGGGATGATGGCCAGCCCCAGGATGCCGAGCACGCCGGCCGCTAGCAATCCGGTGGCGTCTGCGGTGGCGGTGACCAGCAGAGCTTTGAGCAACAGCCCCAGGCTGATGGCGCTCACCTCTACCAGACCCACCATCGCCACCGATTCCTGCAGAGTGGCAGCCAACCGTTTCGCCTCGCCCTTATGGTCGTACTCGCGGATCACCCGTTCCGCTTGTACACCAACACTGTCGAGCAGTTGGCGGCGATTGTAGGCAAAGCCACCGGCAGCCTCCCGAGCGGCATCCTGCAAGGTGTCCGTCTCGCGGTGACGGCTCAATTCATCGGCCATCAAGCGCCATTGGCGCAATTCGCGTTCCACCAGCCAGTCAATGACTTCCTGAATATGGGCTTCGATATGCTCCGGCGTTTGTGCCACAACCTGGCCCTCGAAGGCATGCCGTAAGCGGTCGGTGCTGAGCATCTCACGCACCTTCCACAACCGCATGCGGTCATCGAGGAACTCCTCCCCCCGTAAACGCATCTCAAGCAATTCGTTTTCGATGCGCGCCATGTGACGTTCAAATTCGTCACGCGTGTCGGATTCGTACAATCCCAGCTGGCGCTTGACCTTTTCCAGAGTCTGTGTGTCGTTGGTCAGAATGCCCATGCGTTCTTCGGCGGTCTTCTGATAGCTGTTGGCGATCTTGAGGGCCACGCCGATCGGGTTGAGGAGTTTCAGCCGGATACGGCCTTCCTCGGTCAGGGTTTCCAGGAGGTAGCAGCGGAAAGCATGAAAGCCATCTTGTTCGGATTCTGCGGGGATATCCAATTGGCGTTGCGCACTTCGTGCGGAGAGGGGGAAGATCTCCGGCTCGAATTCGAGCAGGCGCTGTACTTGTTCACGCACGAATTGAACGATCTCTTCGACAGCCTCTGCTGTCTCCAAGATGTCCACCTTATTGATGACCACCACGATCTTCTTTCCCCACTGGCGAATGTTCTCCAGAAAGGTGTGCTCGCTCTCGGTGAAAGGGCGGTCGGAAGAAGTGACGAAGATGACCATGTCGCTCCTGGGGACGAAGTCGCGCACGATCGATTCATGATGGCGCAGGACGGCATTCGTGCCAGGCGTGTCGACGATGTGAATCTCGCGCAGCAAATCAACCGGAAAGCGATGCACGCGTACATCCTCGCTGACGAATTCTGGGGCAGTTTGTTCACCGTATTTGAGGATGTGAATGCGATCGGTAGTGGGGGTGACGCCTTCTTTCAGAAAAACCTTCCCCAATAGGGCGTTAATCAAGGCCGATTTTCCACTGTTGAATTCGCCCACAACCACCAGCAGGAAGAGCTCGTTGAGTTGGTTCAATGCCTGGCGAAGATGCTCAAGATCAACTGGAGCTGTCTCCCAATCGGAAAGAAGGTCGAGCAGACGTTGGATCTGACCTCGCTCGGATTGCCA
>CAYGXU010000214.1:0-2464 GCA_964353875.1 uncultured Anaerolineaceae bacterium
GATTTCGATGAGCGAGATAGAGATCTAACCCTACATCCACTCTAGGAGTGCCATTTTAAAGGAGGTGTGGTATTAACATATATGATTGCAGAGAAAGATAGCGAGGCTGTGATGCAAAACGCGAACGTATCCATGGATCTCATTCGTGAAATGTTAGGCAGGGGACAGTCGACCCTGAGCGAAGTTGATGCCAAGCGCTTTCTCGCTTCTTGTGGCATCCCGGTTGTACGGGAAGCGCTGTCTCCCAACCCAGAGCATGCCGCGCAGGAGGCCAGGAGTATCGGTTTTCCGGTGGTTTTGAAGGCTTCGGGTGCAGGCATTTCTCATAAAACGGAAGTGGGCGGCGTGGCCCTGAACCTGGGAAGCGAAGAGCAGGTGAGGGAGGCAGGAAGACGCTTGATGGGCATCGAAGGCTGTGAGGCGCTGCTCGTGCAGGAGATGGTGCCAGGGCAGCGAGAGTTCATCTGTGGCATGATCCGTGATGACCAATTCGGTCCATGTGTTATGTTTGGTCTGGGGGGTGTCATGACCGAGGTGCTGGATGACATCGTCTTCCGGGTTGCTCCCCTTGATCCTGATGACGCTCAGGAGATGATCGAGGGGATCCGTGCCAGGGAACTCCTGGGACCGTTTCGAGGGGAAGTAGCCATCCAACGAGAAACTTTGGTGCAAATCTTGATCGTCCTGGGCGAGATCGGATATCAGCATCCAACAGTAAAGGAAATCGATATCAACCCGTTGAAAATCACACCTGCGGGCAAGCCTATAGCCGTGGATGCCCTCATCGTTATCAAAACCGTTGAGCGAGCATGAAATGCGAACGCAATGGAGTATGACAGCGTTTTGCGAACCCACAAAGGTGGCCATCATTGGCGCCTCTGCTACTCCGGGTAAGCCGGGCCATGTGGTCTTACGCAATATCCTGGCGAACGATTTTGGCGGGGAACTTTGGCTGGTCAATCCCAAGGGCGGCGAGATTCTCGGCCAGCCAGTGCAGATCTCCATTGGCGACCTGCCGGAGGGGATCGATCTGGCGATCGTGGTCGTGCCAGCCTCGGCCTGCCCGCAAGTGCTGCGTGATTGCGCCGCGAAGGGGATTAAAAATATCATCCTCCTGGCTGGTGGGTTCGCGGAGGTGGATCAATATGGTGAGCAAATCCAGGGGGAGTTGATCGAAATCATCCAGACGAATGGCCTGCATGTCCTCGGTCCGAACACATCCGGCCTGCTTTCGACCCCGGCTTGGTTCGCCCCCAGCTTATTCCCCCTTGGTAAAATCCGACCGGGCAAGGTCTCCTACATCGCTCAGACTGGCAATTTCGCCACCCATACGATGAAATACATTCTCAGCTCGGAGCACTTCGGGGTTGCCAGAGTAATTGGTCTGGGGAATAAGATCGATCTCGACGAGTGCGATGCCCTTGAGTATTTAGGGAATGATCCGATGACCAGCGCCATCTTACTCTACCTGGAAAGCTTCAAGCGTCCACGTCGTTTCCTGGAGATTGCCAGGCAGATTACTCACAATAAACCAGTGATTGTGCTCAAAGGTGGTGCGAGCGAAGCGGGCCAGCATGCCGCAGTGGCTCACACGGCTGCCATGGCAGCTGAAGACCGGCTAGTGGATGGCATGCTGCGCCAGGCAGGTGTGGTTCGAGTTGAGGATTACTCGCATCTGATTCTGGCGGGGAAGGCGCTTTCGATGGTGCCGTTGCCAAGGAGCAAACGGGTTAGTTTTTTGGCTCCCTCGGGCGCGATGCTGGTCGTACTGGCTGACTTATGTATCCGGTTGGGGCTCGAAGTGCCAGAATTGGGAGAGAAAGCATTGGGCAGGTTGACCGAGATCAGCCCGTCCTTCTTGCGCATGCGCAACCCGGTGGATATCTGGGGCGCGGCGACCGTCAAAGGGATCGAGTATGCCTATCGGGAGGGGATGGAGGCAGTGCTTGAGGACCCCAATGTGGACACGGTGGTGCCGGTTCTTATGCTGACCGAAGAAGTAGGCATCCCTTCTTTTAACTTCCTGTTTGAACTGTCACGGAAGTATCCTCAAAAGCCGATCCTGGTGACCTTCAGCGGCGAAAAGCGGTTTATGGATGAATGCAAGCAGGCGATAGAGCCACAAGGCGTGCCAACGTTTTTCGAGATTGAGCAGCCCTTTGAGGTGTTGTCTATCCTGGCGCGCTGTCGAGCGGTGTTGGATCGGCGTGGCCCGCAAAAAGAATGCTTGAGATAAAGGAATTTCAATCGCCAAAAGGGCAGACGGCAGATAGCTGTGAATCTGGGTGTATTCCATCTGATGTTGCATATTGCCGTGCTGAGGGAGACAAGGGTGTGGGACCATTCCAAAAGAGCAGTTCCTACATTTACGAAAACAGCTTTCGCCAACTCCAGTTCTGTCTGAAGCACGTAAGGGCGAAGCATTCACTGATTTGACTTAATTCCGCCGGGAACAACCAAAAGT
>CAYGXU010000215.1:0-2435 GCA_964353875.1 uncultured Anaerolineaceae bacterium
TCCCGAAGGAACGCGATTTTGAGTCGCGCGCGTCTGCCAGTTCCGCCACTTCGGCTTGATGGAAGTATATTCAAGCGATTGGACTAGGTCAAGTTGAATCTCCTATAATCTTGGTGGGGAATAATCCTCATCTCTTGAGGTGAGGGGATGCGGCTAGGGATCATCGGCCTGCCGGCTGCTGGAAAGACAACGATTTTCAATCTCATTACGGGCGCTAACCTTCCCATTGGGGGGCTCGCCGGCGGTGCCCGTATGGACGTTCAAACCTCGGTCGTAGATGTCCCTGATCCACGACTAGATTCTTTAAGCGGATTATTGAAACCCAAGAAAACGACCCGTGCCAGGATCTCTTTTGTAGATATGGGCGGCTTGCAGACGAAAACAGGCGGTATTGGACTGCATGGGACCCTGATCAATGAGCTGGCGCAAGTGGACGGCATCTTACATGTCATCCGCGCCTTTGAGGATCCCAATGTCCCGCATGGGCTCGATTCGATTGATCCCTCACGCGACCTCGCATTGGTTGAAGCCGAATTCATCCTGAATGATCTCATGATTGTCGAACGCCGTCTTGAGCGCTTGGAGGAGGAGAGAAGCAAAGGAGCGCGCGATCGGGGGGAGATTGAGCGTGAGAAGAAATTGTTTGAGCGCTTATACCAGGCCCTGAATCGGAATGATCCCCTGCGCAAGCAATCCTTCAATACTGAAGAGGAGTACACTCTTTCGGGATTTGGACTCCTCAGTAAGAAACCGCTGCTCCTTGTGATCAATCTTTCCGAAGGTGCAACCCCCCCGGTCATAGAAACCTTGGGGGCGAAGACGGATGTTCTTTGCCTGCAAGGAAAGTTGGAAATGGAAATTAGTCAGTTGCCTGTTGCAGAAGGGCAGATTTTTCGTAATGAATATGGGATTGAAGAGCCGGGCAGAGAGCGGATCATCCAAACCGTCTATAAATTGCTTGGGGTAATTTTCTTCTTCACTTATAATGAGAACGAATTGCGTTCATGGATGTTACCCCGAGGTTCCTCGGCTCTTGAGGCCGCTGGAGAAATCCACACTGATATTGCGCGCGGATTTATTCGAGCTGAGGTGATCCCTTGGGACGAACTTATCTCCATCGGTGGTTTGAGCCAGGCACGTTCCGTCGGCAAGCTGAGGATCGAGGGCAAGGATTATCGGGTGAACGATGGGGAGTTGATTTATATCCGGTTTAATGTCTAAGGAGAGTTCAATGGGCAATGAGTATCGACAAGAAGCCTGGAGTCTGGACGATCTCTTCCCCGCTGTCCAAAGTCCTGAGGTTGAAAGCGCGTCGAAAGACCTTGAGCGGGATATCCAAGCCTTTGAGGATTATCGTCGTATCCTCACAAGTGATCTCCCTGAGGAAAAGTTACTCGCCATCCTGCACGATTATGAGCAAGGGGTGCGACAATTAACACGAATTCTGGGATTCAGCCATCTTAGTTTCGCACAAGACACTCAAGATCAGGCGGCGCAGACCTTCCTGGGAAGGATGCAGCAAGCTGCGGCACAAATGGACAATCAAACCATGTTCTTTACACTATGGTGGAAGGGGCTGGAAGATAAGGTCGCCCAGAAACTCATGAGTGCAGTGGGGGATTATGCTTATTGGCTCGAGGCGCTTCGATTGCAGAAGCCCCACACCTTGTCGGAAGCGGAAGAAAAAATCATCAACACTAAGGATGTCAACGGCCCACAGGCCTTAGTCAACCTTTACAACTCGATCACCAATCGCTACCTTTTCCGATTGCAGGTGGATGGGGAAGAGAAAGACCTCACTCGAGGCGAACTTTCGGTCTACTTCCGCCATCATGATGCGGACCTGCGTGAGGCAGCGTACCTTGAGCAAATCCGCGTATACCGGGCGGATGCATCGATCCTTGGTCAAATCTACCAATATCGCAGCAGAGATTGGCGTAGTGAACATGTGGACTTACGCCGGTATCCCTCTCCAATCGCGGTTCGTAACTTAAGCAACAATATCCCAGACGATGTTGTTGACGCGCTACTTGAAGTATGCCGACTGAATGCGCCATTGTTCCACCGCTTCTTCGACTTGAAGGCACGTTGGTTGGGGATCGATCGTTTAAGACGGTACGATCTGTACGCACCCATCGCGAAATCCGACAGGTCCTATACCTTCAATGAGGGGGTTGAGCTGATCCTGGAGGGCTTCCATCAATTTGATCCCATATTTGCGGATCTTGCCCGGAGAGTATTCGATGAACATCGCCTCGATAGCGAAGTACGCAAGGGGAAGCGGCATGGCGCCTTCTGCGCGCCTTTGACGCCTGACCTGACGCCTTGGGTACATACCTCCTACCAGGGCAAGTCAGATGACGTTGCCACATTGGCGCATGAATTGGGGCATGCCATCCATGCCCTGCTCTCAAGCCACCATACTGCTTTAACCT
>CAYGXU010000216.1:0-2402 GCA_964353875.1 uncultured Anaerolineaceae bacterium
CCTAGAGCCTGGATCAAGCTGAGCTATTCCCCAAGAAGAATGTTTCGAACAACTGCCTCCATTCTCCCGCCGGGCGAGCAACGGCTGACGAGCGCCGACAATCTTTATTGGTCATTTCTAAGTCGGGCAGCCCAGGATGCAAAGATGGGCAATCCGGTGGCCAAGTTCCAATTCGTATGCCGAGGGGATAAATCGATGATCTTGAATTTGCGCCAACTGCCGCTTTTCGAAACCCGTCTTCGCTATTGGGTTTATAAACACTTATCTTCTTCAATAAAATCGTCAAGGACGATCACATCCAACTCATCTTGTAACCGTTCCAAATGACGGTCATTGGTGATCAAAGCGCCTGCTCCATGAAGCAAGCTGGCAGCAACCTGTAAAGCACTCGGGGGGTGGATGCGATACTCTGCGCGTAGCCGCGCTGCCTGGCGGATCACCTCCCGGCCCAAGTCCACAACCGTCAAATTTGGAAAGCTCATCAACATTGCCTCGTACTTTCGGGCGACATTATGTCGTCCTAAAGATAATGGCTGTAGCAGGATTTCTATCAGCGTAATGATCGATGTGATTCCTCTGCGTTTCGCTATTTCGACGCTGGAAAACAACTCTCGAGTCAATGGGAGATAAGCTGGGTTTTCTTCGAAGTGATAGATGAAGATCGCTGTGTCTAACCCAACCATGGAAAAGGGTCTTAACCTTTCGATGAGTCGTCCCATGCATTACGCTCCTCGTTGATGTACTTCTGGACATCTACTCCTTCCCAAACCTCCTTGTGTAGACCGGCCATGGCTTCTGTATAGTTTTCCGGTTCCGGTATCAGGACGATGATCCCATCCTGAACGTCTACCAGCAGGCGGTCACCACTTTTAATGTTTAAAAGCTGGCGAGCGATAGCAGGAACAGCGATCTGGTAACGCTTACTGACTTTCACTGATGTTGTGACGGTCATAACAACTTCCGTATTACTAAGCAAAAGATTGTTTTTGCTTAGCAGCAAAGCCGGTTCAGCAATTCTAGGCAAGAGGGCCAGTGTACCAAGATCATCCGACGAAATGCTCCCCTATGTGCCAAATCTGTAACAGGGTTGTAATACCCCTATCAAACCTGACTGCTACCATGGCATTTGAATGAGTTGATCATTCTTCCGTCTACGAGGCCAGAAATGACGGAGAAATTTCGTAAAGTGTCATGTCGAGAGAGTGAGTCATCATTGCTCATCCATGAAGAACTCACCTCCCGTTTGATAACAAACTCTTCGATTAATCGTTTTAAACCATGGGCGGATGGTCAACCATGAGGCTGCGCGCCAATCGTGAAAGGAAATGATCCTGCACTTTGGAACCATCAGCCATGGAGGAATGCAATGAAACTAACTTCTCGTCTAATCACAATCTGCCTCCTAGGCGGCCTGCTGAGCGCATGCGGGTTCCCAATGGGTGTTTCCCTTGCGAGCAGTCTGCCCACTTTAGAATCCATCCGTTCAACTGCGCCATCTCCCACGCGGACGAAAATACCCAGCCCCACCTCCACCATAACAATCACCCCTACTTCAACCCAGGTTCCAACACCAACCAGCACACCCACCCCGGTCAATCCATGGGAAGGTTTCCCCGGCCCAAGCGAAGATTCGGAAATGGAAATTCCTCGCCCGGTGAAACCGATAGACCTTTCCCCTAAAGTCGTCAACATCATCCTGCTCGGCTCGGACCGAAGACCAGACCGGGGGTATTATCAAACAGATGCCTTGATGATCGTCTCATTGGATCCTAAGGCGGGTACGGCGACGTTCGTTTCCGTCCCTCGCGATCTCTATGTCTACATCCCGGGCTGGAAGGTGAACCGGATTAACACCGCCGAGTACCACGGTGGGTTTGAGATGATTGCCAATACTGTCATGTATAACATGGGCATTCCCTTGCATCACTGGGTTCGAGTGGAATATCAGGGGTTTAGTGAAGCCGTCGATATCCTCGGGGGCATCGACATCCGCCCCGCTTATCACATAAAGGACATGTGCGAGGGCGTTTCTTATGAATACAAGCCTGATGTTGTCTACCATATGGACGGCTTCGCTGCCATGTGTTATGCCCGTATGCGCATGCAAAGCAGCGATTTCGACCGATTGCGCCGCCAGCAGGAAGTCATGCTAGCCCTATTCAATAAATTCATCAGCATGAATGGATTGTTGAAGGTCCCTCAGCTTTACGACACATTCACCAGCATTATGGAAACGGATATGACGTTGGATGAGATCCTTCCACTAATCCCCCTGGCGACAAAGCTGGCTTTGGATCCATCACGAATTCAATTTTACCGGATCGACTATAGCATGGTCGAAAACTGGCGCACGCCTAAAAATGGTTATGCCGTCCTGCTGCCGAACCGTGAGCTCATCCAGG
>CAYGXU010000217.1:0-2341 GCA_964353875.1 uncultured Anaerolineaceae bacterium
CAGGGCTCCGGCTAAGTGCTGCTAACTATAATTATGTCAATGAGATAGACTGCCCCCTGGTTTTTTTCTTTTACTTCTGATATTGTCGGTGGCATGGTTCAGCACCCCAAAGATCAGGATGCCGCCCAAGACACAGTCGTTTTACGCTGCGGCCGCCGCAACATAACAGAACAACAGGTGCTTCAAATCCGGCAAATCATATCCAGCCATCCCGACTGGAACCGGCGACAAATCTCACGGCATATTTGCAAGCTGTGGAATTGGCGGAGGTCCGATGGGGTTTTGAATCATCGTACATGCCGCGATCTGCTTGAACGCTTGCAGCAGCAAGAACGGATTCAGCTGCCCGGTCAGAGACGAAAATACAGGAGTAGAAAACCCGCGGATATTATCCAAGAAGCACCGGTTGAGATTCCCTCCAACGTCAATTTGGATGATCTCGTGGTGCGCCCCATTACGCTCGATGAACGGCAGCGATGGCGCCAGTTGATGCGGCAGCACCACTATTTGGGCTTTCGAAGCATCGTTGGAGAATCGATCTGCTATGTAGCCACGATCGGAGATAGCTGGGTGGCGCTGTTAGCCTGGGGTGTGGCGGCCATGAAGAACCGCCATCGTGAAGCCTGGATTGGCTGGGACGAGGCTTTGAAGTGGCGCCGCCTGCACCTGGTTGCCAACAATATGCGCTTTTTGGTTCTTCCTGGAACGCACATCAAGAACTTGGCTTCGAAAGTCCTGTCCGCCAATCTGCGGCGCCTCAGTAGTGACTGGCAGCAACGTTATGGACACGCGATTCTGCTGGCCGAGACTTTCGTGGATCTGTCGCGCTTTAAAGCAATTTGCTATCGCGCGGCAGGATGGATTCCGCTGGGTGAGACGAGAGGATTTGCACGATCCGGCAGCGGTTACAAGGCCCACGGACAACCAAAGATGTTGTTTGTACGTCCTGTACATCCCGATGCTCAGAAAATGCTCGCGGCGGCATTCTCTCCACCGGTTGTGCCGGGCGGAAAGGAGAAGGATCCAGTGATCGACGTCAATCGGCTCCCCATAGAAGGAAAAGATGGACTCATCGATGTGTTGAGGACGGTCGTGGATCCGCGCAAGCGCCGGGGCATACGCCATCCTCTGATTTCTATCCTGGCCATAGCGACGTGCGCCAGCCTCTCTGGGGCACGGAGCTTCGAGGCAATCGCCGAGTGGGCGGCGGAACTGTCCCGGGATGCGCTAAAACGCCTGGGCAGCAAGCGCAGCAGGGCTCCCTCGGAAAAGTGCTTTCGCCTGACCTTGCAGCGCCTCGATGCCCCCCAGCTCGACGAGAAGATCTGCAGTTGGCTGGCGCGGCGGAAGGTCTTCGCGGACGAAGGCGTCGCTTTGGACGGTAAGACGCTGCGGGGTGCCCATGATGGTGGCAAGGCGGCTCCGCACCTGCTCAGTGCCGTGCTTCATCGGGAGGGCATCATCGTGGCCCAAGTGGCGGTTGGGGAGAAAACCAACGAAATCCCCTGCGTCAAGCCCTTGCTGAAAGACTTGAACATCGAGGGTGCCGTAGTCACTGCCGATGCCCTGCATACTCAAAAGGAAACCGCGCGCTTCCTGGTGGAAGACAAAAAGGCGGATTACGTATTTACAGTCAAAGACAATCAACCCACCCTCCTGCAGGACATTGTAGACCTCGGGCTCGAGGCTTTCCCCCCCTCAGCACATTGATGCGACCAAAGGGCATGGCCGCATTGAAACGCGCAGCATTCGGACCAGCACTGAACTGGTTGGGTACATCGATTTCCCCTATGCCGCCCAAGTCTTCTTCCTGCATCGCTACACAACCGATCTGAAGGGGAAAGAACTCCGGTCCGAGTTTTCCTACGGAATCAGCAGCCTTTCCACCGAAGAAGCCCGGCCAGCACGGCTGCTTGAACTCAACCGTAATCACTGGTCGATCGAAAATAAAATTCACTGGGTACGTGATGTGACCTTCGATGAGGACCGGTCACGAGTTCGCAAGAATGGAGGGCCTCAAGTGATGGCAACCTTGCGCAATCTGGCAATCAGCGTGCTGCGCATGGCAGGGGCAAGGTACATCGCAAAAGGACTCCGGCGCTGTTCGTGGGATAGAAACCGAACCTTTCGGCTTATTGGCCTTGCCACCGCCTAAGCCACGTTTTTCACATTCGATTCGAAGAGGGCTCGATTTTCCGACGGCATGGCGAGGTGTGTCTGAAAAGTGCCTCTGAAAGGGCGTTTGGCGCTTTCGTTCGCAGTCGCGCTCAGACCACAACATAGGAATGCTCGAATCCCCACCAGGGGGCCAGTCTCTCCCCTGACTTTGCCGTTGCCCTGC
>CAYGXU010000218.1:0-2234 GCA_964353875.1 uncultured Anaerolineaceae bacterium
AAATAACGCTGTAACTTGCTGGCGGCAAACCTCTCCACTTCATCCGATTGCGGTCGCGCCAGGAGTACAACTGCCATCACGCTATCCATATTGCCTATGTCCGACGAAATTGTGGCAACCACTGCGCCTCTGCTGCGAGCAATTCATCAACCATCGATCGAATCTGTGGAAGGCTGCAAACAGCAGCAGTCAACGGGTCGAGCATGACCGCGTGGTAGGTGGACTCAACATCGCCTGTCAGAGCTGCTTCGACGATTAGCTCCTGCACGTTGATATTGGTTCGATTGAGGGCAGCCAACTGCGTAGGAAGAGTGCCAATTACTGTGGGCTGGACTCCATTACTGTCCACCAGGCAAGGCACTTCGACACAACAACCTTGGGGCAAATTGTCAATCAGGCCCCAATTGCGTACATTGCCGTTAATCGAAATAGGCTGATTCGTCTCCATGGCTTCGATGATGTAGGACCCATATTCATGGGTGCGCTTATCCGGCAGATCTTTGACCTTGGCAAGCATTTTCTGGAAATCCTTCTGAGCTTCTTCCAACCATCGCGTGCAGAAGTGCAGATAGCCCCCCGTTCGACCAAATTCGAACCAGAAGTCATGTTCGTCGGTGAAACGCGGCACCAGGTCCTTGTTGACCATTTGGGCGTTTTTGCGAAAATAGGGCATATATTCGCTAGCATGACCACTGGACTCGGTCACAAAGTAGCCAAAGTGTTTCATTAGCTCGATACGAACTGGCTCACGTCCATAAACCTCCGGCCGCTCGATCGCTTCCCAAATCCGTGGGTAAAGATCCTCTTTACCCCGGCGGAACTCCAAAAACCAGGATTGATGGTTGATGCCGGCACACAGGAAGATCACTTCCTCATAGGGCACGCCGACCCACGCGGCCAGCATCTCGGCGGTTCCCTGCACGCTGTGACAGAGACCCACCAGAGGCCAACCAGTCGCCGCCTCAACCGCCCAGCAGTTAGCAGCCATCGGGTTGACATAGTTGATCAGCATTGCATCCGGCGCCAAGTCATCCATATCATGACACAGGTCAATCAGTACCGGGATGGTACGCATCGCCCGCAAAACACCCCCTGGTCCCAGCGTATCACCCACACATTGCTCCACACCATACTTCTGGGGGATCTCGATATCCAACTTGAAAGCATCCAGCCCACCCTGCTGGAAGGTGGTGATCACATAGTCCGCCTCCCGTACGGCCTCCCGCCGGTCCAGGGTAGCCTCTACGCGGATACTTGCGCCCCGCAGATCCACAATCGTCTGGACCAACTCACGCGCCTGGGCCAGCCGACCCGCGTCAATGTCCATCAGAGCAAGGGTGCATCCCCGCAACGCTGGCGTCAGGGCGATGTCATTGGACAAGTTGTGGGTGAAGACCATGCTTCCAGCACCGATGAGAGTGATTTTAGGTGAATTGGCCATTTTATCATCTCCTTGGGGGAGCAAATTCAACTCAATTCTAGCTCATTATGACGCGAAGATACTATAGACAGATACGATAAGCGTTCCAGGGCACACTGCATTCCTTTTAGATATGACCCTCTTCGATATAAGCCCCGCTGGCGACGGCATAATCGCCCAGACTCTCGAAGTTTTGTTTAAGGTAAAGATAGGTGTCACCTGCCTGGCGATATTTCCTTCCTTATTCCTCGCCAATACCTTTTCCTAGTTGCTCTCTCAAGTAGCGCTCGATCTATTGTAGCGCGATGTAGCTTGATCTCATATAGCCCTCTAACTTCAACATCTAACAGATTAACACATTTGAGATTTGCATTCTGGAGGTCAGCCTCCCAATGTCGGTCCCTCACCATACATTCAGAATAACAACTGACAAATGTCAGTTGCTTGGCAGCTTCTCGAAAATTATCCAGTCCCAATTTAGAACTTTGCAGCTCGGCCGGTCAAAGAACAGCCTTTGTGGATCTAACGAGGTCGATGTTCCTTGTCTCATTGGGAGAGCGCAATCCCATGGAAGTCGATTTCACCGAGGTCCGAGCCCGAAAGATCGGCGCCTGCGATATCCAGCCCCTCTGCCTTCGAAGCCTGATCCGCGTGTTGCCAGTAGTAGTCTTGATCACCCTTCACCCAATTGATGCAGTCTGCGCCATCCACATTCTAGTCCTTGCTAAGTGACCGTGCTTCTCCTCCCTAACTATGAAGACAGCACGGAAAGCCTCAGCTTTTGCGTTCTTCTTTGAATAAGTCCGAAGGTGGG
>CAYGXU010000219.1:0-2147 GCA_964353875.1 uncultured Anaerolineaceae bacterium
AAGATCATGATCACTTTGCCCTACTTGTCGGTTTGAGGCGAAGCTTCGTTAGGCAATCATCCGGGCATATTTTACAGGAATGAGACTTTCATAAATGATCCTTTACCGCCTGGGCAACATCGAGGGTTGAGCTATCCCCTCCCATATCATAAGTACGCACTTTACCCTCACGAATCACCGTTGCAATGGCGTCTTCCAAACGTTGCGCCATTTCATTCTCACCAAGCCAGTCGAGCATCAACTTGCTGGCCAGCAGCATCGCGATCGGGTTTACTTTGTATTGTCCTGCATATTTCGGCGCTGATCCATGAGTGGGTTCAAAAACAGCGAATTGATCCCCAATGTTTCCGCTGGAGGCGAAACCCAGACCGCCTACGAGTTGGGCGGCCAGGTCGGAGAGGATATCGCCAAACATATTGCTAGTGACCAGCACGCCATAGTCCTGCGGATTTTTCAAGAGCCACATCATCTGCGCGTCGATATTGGTTTCCCACAGGGCTATGCCAGGGTATGCTCTGGCCACCTCCCTTGCTTCACGGGTCATTAGACCGCTGGTTTCCCTCAGGACATTGGGTTTTTCTACCAATGTCACGGTTGGATATCCATATTTCTGCGCATGAGAAAAGGCTTGTCGGATGATTCGTTGCGCGCCTTGCTTTGTGATCACTCGCAGGCTGACCGCGATTTCATCAGCCGGGAATGCTTCGAAACGCTTCATTTTTGAATTATGACGGCTGATCATGGAGCGAACCTCATCAGGTAGAGGAAAGAATTCGACGCCACTATATAGACCTTCAGTGTTCTCCCGGAATACGATTAAATCGATCTCATCGCGGTAATTCAAGGGATTCCCGGGGAAGGCTTTGCATGGTCGTAAATTAGTATACAGGTCAAATAGTTGCCGTAAGCGCACAATAGGGCTGGTATAGGTATAACCTTTCCCATGCAATTCGGGGATAAGCTCGATTCCTGCTTCGTCCTTCGGTTTAGAGGTGATGGCGCCAAATAATCCGCATGTACAGGCCTTCAGAATGTCGATTGTTCTTTGAGGAAGAGCATCGCCTTCATGGCACCAAAATTCCCACCCGATGTCCGCCGGGATGTACTCCGCATCGAGATTCAAAGTATCGAGTACCAAGCGAGCCGCCTGCATGACATCGACGCCGATGCCATCTCCGGGCATCCATGCAATCCGGTATTTACTCATTGATTTGATCTCCTTCGCTATCGATGGGAATATGAGAATAAATACACTCTATTAGCATTTTATGTCAAGCTGAAGTCTTAGATTTACTTTGATCACGTAATAGGACAGCGACCAATAGGCTTCCGAGTAGCAGGAACACCGAATTCAAGTAGAAGGGACTTGCATGACCGATCGTATCATAGAGCCAACCACCTGCTAAAGGTCCCACCACACCACCCAAGAAGAAGGCAAAAGTGTATAGTCCGTAACTCGTTCCTCGCACATCCTCCCCGGCAATATCTGCGACGAAGGCCCGTTCTGCCGGGAGGGAAGTTACATACCCCAGAGTTTCGACCGTCCATAAGGCCGACAAGGCCAGGACGCTGTGGAGATGTGGAATGATGGACGAAGCGATGGCTCCAATCATTAAACCAAGCATCATGGGAAATTTCCGACCGAGGCGATCGGCAATACGCCCCATACGCGAGGGCAGAAAGGAGCCAATTAGAGCCGCGGGGATGTAGGCCAAGGCCAAAGCGCCGATGTCGGCAGAAAGAATATCTTGCAGGAAGATCATCAACAAAGGCCAAACCATGGCCCCAGAGGCGCCTGTGATAAATACGATGGTCATCAAAGCAAGCAGTTGCTTAGAGAAAGGGAGGCTTCGAATGGGAGCACTAGTTGTAACAGGACGGGTTTCCGTGACTCCCCTCCAACCTATCCAGAAGCTGACGATCGCCGGGAGGGTATAGGCAGCGAAAAGTAAAAGCCAGATCTTCTGTAAATCAAAACCTGCATTGGTCAGAAAAAAGATGATTATAAAACCGGCCGTAGTTCCAATCAGGCCACCCCGGTTCGCGGCTTCGTCAATGGCGCCAAAATCATGACCTCGCCCGCTTGCTTCAGCGATATCTGCAATCATTGTATAGGCCGAAATCCAAAGAAAAGCCGATCCAATCCC
>CAYGXU010000220.1:0-2117 GCA_964353875.1 uncultured Anaerolineaceae bacterium
TCGAAGAGCGTTATTATGATCGCATATTTCAAATCTTTCAGAGGCTACATAGCCGTGAGGAGTATCCTGGAACGGGGATCGGATTGGCGGTGTGTAAACGGATTGTTGAACGCCATGGGGGAAGGATCTGGGTGGAATCGGAACCAGGAGTCGGCTCGGCATTCCAATTCAGCCTATCTGAGAAAGGGATGGAAAAATGAGCATGTATGGTCGGAGCAGACCGATAGAGATTTTGCTAGTCGAGGATAATCCCAGTGATATTCGCTTAGTTCAAGAGGCATTTAGGGAGGGGAAGATCTGGAATAATCTTCATATTGCCAAGGACGGGGAAAAGGCTTTGGCTTTCTTGAGAAGAGAGGGAGCTTTCAAGGATGCCCCTCATCCAGATTTGATCCTACTTGATCTAAATCTGCCGAGGATGGATGGCAGGGAGATGCTGGGTCATGTAAAAGACTCAGCCGAGTTAAAGCGAATCCCGGTTGTAATCTTGACAACTTCCAAATCGGAAGAGGACGTCCTCAGAAGTTACGATCTCCATGCCAACTGCTACATCACAAAGCCTGTTGATCTCGATCAATTTATTCGAGTGGTCCAATCGATCGAGTATTTTTGGCTGAGCATTGTGATGCTGCCCACAGACTAATGAAAATTAGTGGGATCAAAGATTTCTTTAAGCTGTTGGGGCGCTTCGCAGTCACGCAGGATTGTGCATGACAAGTATTTTCTGAGCAGGCATCCCCTCGATGTTCTCTCCTTGATTCAAGGGCGGGTATTCAAACGAGACTCTTTGGGGGAGTACCCATCCATTCGGTCGATATTCTCAGTGGAATAAATGGGTCAATGTATATTGGATACATAAAAATCATCACAGGAGGTCACAACGAACGCCTGTCCTGGATAGGCGAATAATTTGAATAATGGGGGATTTTATTCATAACGTCATTCCCATCGCCTAATGGAGCCATCACCATATGGGATGGCTGATCGCATGTTCCCTTGTCATGGCCGCAATACATTTACGAGATAGGGATCTTTCATACTGGTTGTTCTTACTTATCGATCCATTATCTTCCTCTGGGTGTATGTGATGTTCTGCTGATGAGAGGGGTAATCGTCCATTTAGACCTAGATCAAACTAACAAATACCTGTCATTAGGTATCAGGAGGAAGGATCGACCAAGGAAGAATGTATGTCAGTTGTAAGGTCGTCAATAGGGGATCAGCACTAAGATGGAAGCTGTGAATTGAGAAGCGTTTAAGTAATTTCTACAAAAACAATTCGCTCGTTGTTGATAGGGATAGGTGGGTTATTGAACTCTGCCGATTACTCAAGCTCGAATAGTGCGGTCGATTAGGAGCAGGATAGGGGAGTATGCACATCAACCTTCAGATGATCGTGCTGTTTGGCATGACAGCCATTTCGTGTGCATTCGGACTTTCCATTTTCAGGGGAAAGCTACGTGGCCCCGGATCGAAAACAGTAGGGCTTATGATGTTCTTTGGGGGGATCTGGATGGGAGCGTTTGCACTTGAAATCGGGAGTCCTTCGTTTGGTGTAAAGATATTCTGGGACTTCATGCAGTATGTCGCTTGTTTGGTGCTACCTGTCGCATGGCTCATTTTCATACTGCAATTCTCAGGTCGCGACCACCTTATCACTCGTCGTAACATTGTCCTTTTGAGCATTATTCCGTCGATTTTCTTAATCATTATTCTCACCAACTCGTCTCATGGTTTGATGTGGAATAATTTGAAATTCGATGAATATAGTGTCTATTTGGAATTGGAAAAGAGTTTTGGACCTCTGTATTGGGCATTCGAAGCGTTTGCATTTGCACATATCTTCATTGGAGCCTATTTGATTATTCAAATGCTTGTCCGTTCCTCGAAAGTTTATCTTTACCAAGCCACTGCGGTTCTGTTGGCCACATTCATTCCAGCGATTGGGATTTTTTTGGGGGCACTTAAATTACCCTCCTTTACTCGTTTTGACATCGGGGCAATCGCTACCGGGATTTCTACCTGGATTGTCGGATGGAACATTGTTCGTCTCAGACTGGTCGATACCATGCGTCTGGCAAAAGAGACTGTAT
Source organism: uncultured Anaerolineaceae bacterium (assembly GCA_964353875.1). Classification (GTDB taxonomy): domain Bacteria; phylum Chloroflexota; class Anaerolineae; order Anaerolineales; family E44-bin32; genus MGNI01. Next base: position 2,094 of record CAYGXU010000220.1, read on the forward strand.
TGGAACGGATGAGTCATGGAGTGA
>CAYGXU010000221.1:0-2046 GCA_964353875.1 uncultured Anaerolineaceae bacterium
AACCAGCCTGGTGGAGCTGAGAAATATCGCCAATTAGAACAGAATAGCCTTGCTATCATCCGTCTTCATGATGCTTGGGACCGATGGCCAGACATTGGTATTCCTTGGGCGTGGGCCAGGTTCCTCGACCTTGATGGAGAACCCACTACTATTGGGAATCGTTCATTCCAGCATCGGTATGATATTACTCCGATCCCATTTGGTGAATTTGCAAAGCGTGTAGCATCAAAAACAGGACAAATCGGTGAACCGTGCATTGAAACTATAGGCGAAACGAATAAGTTGGTATCAAGAATTGGAATTGGTACTGGATGCTATTGCAGCATATTTTCCTACATTGAAATGGGATGTGATTGCTGTATTGTATGTGATGACGGTGCCAAATACTGGCAGGAAAGCCAATATGCAGAAGACATGGGAATTTCTGTAATCTGTGTAAATCATGCTACATCAGAAGAGCCCGGCATACTCACTCTAACCGACTATATAAACAAACATCTTAATCAGGTCTCTGCCACTTACCTCGCCCAGGGTTGTAGATATGTGCATATTTGTGCATGATCGGGACAATCTGCCAGGGCATGAGCGACCCTGCCTTATTGCCGCCATACCCTTTCGGCAAGATAGGCAAATGATTAGATAGGTTCCAGTCGCCCTTTCGGCAGCAAGCAAAATAGCAGATAGTCAGAAGGGGGAGCGGGCTGAATATGGCATAGGGCAGCGAACATCGACAAGAGTTCCTGCCTCAATTGAAGCTATGCTCTATTCAAGAGGCCAGGCAAGGTGGGTTTCCGATCCATCAGGTGTGCGAAAAATATGACGTTCGTCCTGGCCATTCCTGCCCCTGGGAGAAGATGGCTGAAGAAGGAGTGTTGGAAGCATTGCATGGGAGCAAGTACCGCAGCAATCCAGAAGTCCAAATTGCAGAATGAGCCAAGAAGCAGGGAGAGGAAGTTGAAAAAGGAAGCTATGCTGGATTTCGAGATGAAAGAAAAGGCAACTGGAGTCTCAATTAATTTCAAAGCCTTTTTGTCTCATTTCAAGGTAGGCAATACAATATGACGTTATTGAACGGCTGATATAAAAGGTTGGTTTTATTATCCTCAAGCAAACCGGGAGCTTAAATATTCAACCATTTCGACAATATTCCCCTCCTTATTGAGTAAATTTGTGATCTGATCCATTCCCATACTATCTAAAAGCTTGCACATGCGCTGGATCATAATAACATTAGCTTGGTAAACTTCCACCGGATCTGCATGTTTTGGGGAGATATCCCCTCCTATCCAACCCTTGTAATCTATTCTTTTGAGTGTGTAAAGGAACTCAATCCAGTGCCAGAAGTGTACAGTTCCAGAAACCATATCCCAGTCTCCCCCCTCACCTGTATTATCGCTACTGTGTATGTATTTTAGAACCCCTTTGCTGGCCAGCAAAGCCGCTGCTTCGGCAGGTGACTCGCCCGCCGCGAAGGAGTGCCCAACGTCAAGGTTCACTCCTAAATTCGGGGCACCGATTTCTGAACACACATAAAGAACTTTACCTACATTGCTCAAAAGAATCTTGGCGTTGGGGTCATGAGGTTGATATTCCAGCAGCAGAGTAACATCCGAACGATAAGACACAGCAGTCTGTACGGTCTCAATAATGTTCCGCCAAGCAATTGTATAATCAATTTGAAAAGGATAGTCATAACCATCCATCACCGGGCAGGTAGTGACCAGTTCAGTGCCCATTTCTTTTGCAATATCCATCCCCTCGCACAACAATCGAATGGCGTGCTTCCGAGCAGCCTCATTAATCGCGGAGAGAGCCCCAAAACGAAAATGGTTAACATCCTTAAGATCCACATTAACTGCCGATAAAGCCAATTCGTACTTTTCAAGCAGCTCTTTCAAGCGTTTTATATCGTAGAAATCCGTCGGGTACTTGAGTTCAATGCCTTCTATACCATTAACCTGAGCGATCAAGGCTATTTTTTCTTCAAGGCTTCTTTTTGGCTGATATTGGTTAAATCGGTCTTGTCTAAGACCAAAGAAGGCAGCA
>CAYGXU010000222.1:0-1901 GCA_964353875.1 uncultured Anaerolineaceae bacterium
TTCTCAGGGCAAGCTCACCGACATGGGGTGGAAGCCCCGCGGGATTTTGAGTCAAGACCCGACCATCAGACGATTTCCCATCATTTTTAATTACTTATAAATCAATCGGTTGCAAGAGTCAAGTTGGAATAGCTTGGGTTAGTTTGGATTATTTTCGGTTAAGACGGTTACACTTTGGTTACACTATTTTGGGCTCCCCGGCTGTTATTCGCTCCAGGGTCCTGGAGCCTTCCAGATTGAGTTGAAAACGTAACCCACAGCCAAACGTTCCGAAATTGGCTTGAGGAAGACACCGATGGATATGATAACTTCCGCGAGATCCTTCGGGGCTTCAGATAGCCGATTTCTGCGCAAGAACCCACGCCATTGGGCAGCTTTTGTAGTATCTTTGGCAAAGGCATCCGTCAGAGCAAGTGGTTCAGCCGGGATCTTTGTCCCTCTTGTGGAAAACGTCTTCAGAATGGCTTCTGCCAGTGTGACACCATCAAAGTCAAACAGGCGAGACATGAGCCAGATATCAAAGAAATCCTTCATCCTACTGTTCAGGATTCCAAGCTTTACCATCGCCTCGAACTTCTCAGCAATGGTACTCTCTCTGCTGTAACCGCAAAGCTGAGGGGCGGGCAAATCGAGAAGTGTCGGATAGTTCATAGGTTCAGGTGGAGGAATGACTATATCGCCAAAGCCGATATCAAGTTGCATCATGATTCGAGCAGTGCCTAAAGATCCACGGAATCTGACACGTATCCCCTCATAGTCGGCGTCCTCAGCAATTCGCTCGGCCTCGATTGTTGCTATATTGAAAACAAGACCATCTGGTTCCACTTCTTGCCGGCAAATTTCTCTTGTCACTCTAACGATGGTTTCAATGCGGTTGTCGATCCGACCAAGGAGGTCAATGTCCAAAGTTGGGCGTGTAAGCGGTGCTTCCCATACCGTGAGCATCAAAGCACCTTTCAGAACGAAGTTATTGGCATAGGGAGACTTGGACAAACGGTAAAGAAAGCGCTCCATAGCGAAATACTGGAGCAACTCGTTGAAGGGCCTATCTGATTCCCGCGCCTTGTCAAGCAGACGTTGGCGTACAGAAGCTGCGATGTTTTTGGGGAAACGTCTTGTCACAGCAATGCCTCAAGGTACGGGCGTACGATCTTCTCAACTCTGCACACTCGCGCGAATTGCATGAGCTCTTCAGATTTAAAATGCTTCTTTTCGCGATAGAACTTAAGCGCCTCAATGGCCGTATCGAGGCCGATCTTATTTCGATACTTGAAACAGTCCGCGATTGTCTTCTCTGGACAATAGATGCGAACTGGAACGCTGTCTATTTTGTGTGTTTGGATTCCAGGTGCGAAGGCTTGTCCTGAGAACCAGAAGATCCGAATAGGGGGGTGACCCAGACGAGGAGCCTCGGCCCCGCGCTCCAGAGCTACGTAGACCTCATGAGGAACTTGAGTGGTGATGTCATGGTACGCCAGAGCAGAAATAAGGCAAATTACACCATTAGGTATTTTGAGGGAGACTGATACCAGGTCAGGATTCCCGAGTGGAGGCAGATCCGCAAGCCGATAGAGACCTCGGCCAAGTTTTTCTATAATACCAGTCTCCAGCATGGAGTATAGCATCCTGCGGTGGATGTTGGCTTTGAGGGCTTCACTCATTCGCAGCACACCCCCATGATGGCGAAAGACTTTCTCTGCCTTTTCGAACTGTCCCCGGTTCATCATGCTGACTTGGCTCCCGAGTTGATACAAAATACTTACACTTATTGATATTTGCAGGTATTATGTCTCTAACCTGAAAAATTGTCAACTAAAAACGAGACCCTATTTTAGCTGCCAGGATTTCCTCTAATGGGGTAACGAAGGGGACGTCGTGGAAAACTTTTACTTGACAATATA
>CAYGXU010000223.1:0-1869 GCA_964353875.1 uncultured Anaerolineaceae bacterium
CTAAGAAGAAAGTAAGGGCGAAGCATTCACTTTTGGTTGTTCCCAGCGGAACTTGGTCAAGTCAGTGAATGCTTCGCCCTTCCCTGCTCTTCTGAGACTCCCCCACAGCACCTCGAATCTGACCTCGCGAATACAAGATGCAACACCTAATGGAATACACCCTATGAATAAAAGCGCCATGGCCTGTAGAAGAAGGCCGTGTATAATCCATTTGGAGGGTGGAGATGCGTGCAGTGGATCTGATTGTGAAAAAGCGCGATGGTGGTGAATTGACGCGGGATGAGATCCATTTCTTCATCCACGGGTTTACAAAAGGCGAAATACCGGATTACCAGGCATCTGCCTGGGCAATGGCCATTCTTTGGAGGGGGATGTCATCGCGCGAAACGGCTGACCTGACCGAGGCAATGATCGATTCGGGGGAGCGCATGGATTTGAGCGATACCGTACCGATTGCGGTGGACAAGCACTCAACCGGCGGGGTGGGTGATAAAACCACCCTTGTAGTCCAACCAGTGGTCGCCGCATGTGGGGTGCCTGTTGGAAAAATGTCGGGGAGGGCGCTCAGCTTCACTGGCGGTACGCTTGATAAAATGGAGTCCTTCCCAGGTTATCGGATCAATCTATCGACGGAGGAGTTTAAAGCACAATTACGCAGCATTGGGCTTGTATTATGCAGTTCCACCTTAGATTTAGCCCCTGCTGATCGTAAACTGTATGCATTAAGGGATGTGACTGGTACGGTACCGTCCATCCCGCTGATCGCTTCTTCGGTGATGAGCAAGAAGATTGCAGCAGGAGCGCAGGCAATCGTTCTGGATGTGAAAGTGGGATTGGGAGCCTTTATGCAGGATGTCTCTAAGGGTATTGCACTGGCGCATGCCCTGGTTGATATCGGCCGGAGAGCGAATAGAAAAGTGGTGGCGCTGATCTCCGATATGAATCAGCCGCTGGGGAATGCAATTGGCAACGCGCTTGAAGTCAAGGAGGCGCTCGATACACTGCAGGGTGGCGGACCTATCGATTTCCGAAACCACTGTTTGGAGGTGGCTGGGCATATGCTGGTTTTGGGAGAGAAAGCTCCCGATTTGAAGGCAGCTAAGAAGATGGCATCCGAGGCAATTGAAAGTGGTTCGGGATTATACAAATTTCGAGAGCTTGTCCAGGCTCAGGGTGGGGATGTGGGCATGGTAGATGAGCCTGCCAGGTTGCCTCAGGCGCCAATCATCGAAGCCATCCCATCGCCCGAAACGGGGTATATCCAGGCGATTGATGCCCAGGAGATCGGTTTAACCGCCATGGAGCTTGGAGCAGGGCGGAAGAAGAAAGAGGACAACATCGATCATTCGGTCGGCATCGTGCTCCATCGAAAGGTCGGGGATCAGGTCAGGGAAGGTGATCCGCTGTTGACGGTGTATGCGCAAGACCATGTCGCTTGTCAGATAGCCATTCAGAGGGCGCTTGCAGCATATCGTTTCTCAAATTCGAAAGTTGAACCTTACCCTCTCTTCTACGAGACAATAACGAGCAAATAGGGGCAGTGATACGATGATGGCGAAACAGCTGGTGGTCAAACGTTGGCTTTGGGATAAGACGCTGAGCGAAGCGGCCATCTTGCGGCACATGGAGAACGAAGGTTTACGTTCGCATCGATGGTCTACGGAGGCTGGGAAGCGCTACGCTGTACAAAGCTATGACTTCGATCGTATCTTTTTTGTGATCAGGGGTTCTCTTACCCTGTTGCTGCCCGAGAGCGGGGAGCAGTTGACGCTACACCCAGGGGATCGAATCGACCTCCCAGCAGGGATTCTTCACGAAACTATCATTGGTCCTATGGGAGTGGTCTGTCTGGAGGGGCATCGAGCGCAA
>CAYGXU010000224.1:0-1831 GCA_964353875.1 uncultured Anaerolineaceae bacterium
ACCACCTCCCAATCGCGGATCGGCGCTGTCAAGAGCAGTTCGATCGTCCCCATCCGTTGCTCATCCGCCAGGAGGCGCATGGTAATTGCTGGCGTTGCGAAGAGTAAGATGGTAACCAAGGGACCAATCACCATCCGACCATCTGGCGTGATTTGCCCGCCTTGGTACCCGTAAAGAATATTCATGAAGAAAAAACTCCCCAGGATCAAGAACACCGCTGTTGCCAGCGCATATGCTACTGGGGAGACGAAATACAAAGTAAATTCTTTTCGTGCAATAATGATAATATTTCGCATGAATTACTCCGCTTGCTCAATAACGGAATCATCCCTGGTAAGCTGGAGGAAGATTTGCTCCAAATCAACCCCTGTCGTTCGTAATTCAAGCAAATCTAATCCAGCCTCAACCACTTTCCTGGCAATTTCCGGCCGAATATCCTGTCCTGGGGTGCCGGTGATATAAATTTCACCTTCTTCCTCCCCCTTGGTGACTTCAGTCACTTGTGGAAGAGCTTTGACCAACTTCAATAGGGTTTCTGTCTCAGTTGCAGCTCGGACAACTAGACGATCAGCCCCAGCGATTTGAGCCTGTAGGTTTTCCGGGCTATCTTCCGCGACGAGTTTGCCATGATTGATAATGAGAACTCGGTCACATACCTGTTGTGCTTCAGACAGGATGTGAGTTGAAAGGAGAACTGTACGCTCCTTGCCAAGCTCCTGGATCAAGCGGCGTACCTCGATGATCTGAGCCGGATCGAGACCAATGGTGGGCTCATCCAAGATGAGAACCTCTGGTTTGTGTAAGAGCGCTTGGGCGAGTCCAACGCGCTGTCTCATTCCCTTGGATAGGGTACCAATAAATGTATCCAATTGCCCTTCGAGACCTACCTCTGCTAGCATTTCTTCAACCCGTTTACCCAAATTGGATACTCTCCGCAGTGATCCCATGTAGATTAAATATTCGCCTACTGACATCTCAGGATAAAGAGGCACGCTCTCTGGCAAGTACCCCACCCTACGCCGGACTTCAAGAGATTGATCAACGACATCAAAACCTGCAACGCGTGCCCGGCCTTCGGATGGCGGCATAAAAGCCGTAAGGATACGCATCATGGTTGTTTTTCCAGCAGCATTGGGTCCCAGAAAACCTAGAATTTCCCCCCGTTTTGCATGAAAAGTAAGATCATGAATGGCAAGATGATTGCCATAATATTTCGTAATCCCTTCAGCTTCAATCATATCTCTTCCTAACTATATTACGAACAAACGCGCAAAAAGCACATCAGCCTGTAAGAACTTGGCGATATGTGCTCCAGCCTTTAATAGAAATAATACAATGCCTCGCAGAACACTATACAGAAAAAAAGGGGTGCGAGTCAATATGTATTTTTCATTCTCATCAAACATTCATTTAAAATAAGTCTAAGCCAAGATATGCTAGAAGCGATCGAATTCATTATGGCCTGCCCCGAAATAAGACGATGGGTGACAGACTATGAAAGATTGTTCATGGTGTTGTTACCCCATACTGCAATTGGATGACTATTCAGATTTAGGGCTGAAGGATCTTTTGGCAAGAATTGCTACGCAAAGGAGGGGTTTGAATAAGGTATTAATGTAAAGCAACAACCCCCCGGGCTTACAATATGGATATGCGCAACGCTTCTTTCAAAATATTTACAATGTCCATACGGAATGAGACAGCGTAAGGAAATCACCACAAGATTGCCTTTTTATAAGAGAATCCATGATGAACTTTGCCATTTCCTCTCCCAAAGGGTGTATTCCATCTGATGTTGCATATTGCCGTGCTGAGGGAGACAACGGTGTGG
>CAYGXU010000225.1:0-1810 GCA_964353875.1 uncultured Anaerolineaceae bacterium
CTTCTGGCTGACTTTCTTAATGCAGTGTGTTGAGAAGGGGTCGTTTTCCATGCTCGAACACGCGTCTTGACCAAGCAAATGTTTTATTGTAGACTATCGACATGTTTGGAAAGGAGAGGCGCAAAATATGGTGATTGATCACACGAGATGGATGGTCTGCATCCTTCATATCGAGAACGGTGCTGGAGGATTTGTGCCTTCTCGGAGTGCGCCTTCTGCCAGATAGGATAGAAAAGAGAACCCTGGCCGCGGGCGCCTCCAGCGCCCGCGGTTTTTTTATCAGGATTTTTAAACCGGCCGCGGGATCCCGCGGCCGGTTTTGTTGAGGTGATCCAATGGAGGCTAAAATGTTTCCTGAAAGAGCTTTTTTTGAAAACACGCCTTTGCTCTGGCCTGAGCTTGGGATAGGCTCGATCGCCATCCCAAATGATTTTCAAATGATCGTAATCGGAGATGGTTATGCCAAGCTCCATCGAACTGGTTTGTTCTATGTTTAATTAAGGAGTCCAACATGGCTACAACGCAGACGCTTCAGAATACCCTCATCCTCCCTAAGCTATCGGGGATACCCAGCCTGCGTTTTCGCCCTTTTAAGGGCAAAGAGGATTATGGGGCGATAGCAAAAGTCATCCAGCGTTCTTTCGCTGCTGACGAAATACGGGGTATTGCCACGGTTGAGGATGTGGCAAATAGTTATGAGCATTTGGTCAATTGCAATCCTGACCAAGATATGTTGATGGTTGAAATTGCCGGAGAATTGGTGGGATACTCGCGCGTCACCTGGCGAAAGTTGAGCGACGGTTCAAGGATTTACCACCACCTCGCTTACTTAATTCCGGAATGGAGGCGTAAGGGCATTGGGAGCGCTATGCTTCATTTCGCAGAATCCAGGTTACGCCGAATAGCCTACGAACATCCGCATGAGGAGCCAAAATTCTTCCTGGTCGAGGTGAACGCTCGTGAGAAAGCCAAGATCGCCCTATTGGAAAGAGAACACTACCGACCGACACGTTACTTTATGATGATGGTCCGTGATCTTAATCATCCGATGCCTGAAGCTCCCATGCCTGCCGAGGTGGAGGTACGCCCTGTGAAACCTGAACACTACCGTCTCATTTGGGATGCCAAGAGCGAGGCCTTCCAAGACCACTGGGGATATGTCCCTCCCACGGAAGAGGAATATCAGACCTGGGTGAACAGCCGCCAATTCCAGCCCGACCTATGGAAAATCGCCTGGGATGGAGATCAGGTAGTCGGTACAGTTCTCGGTTATATCGACACTGAGGAGAACAAAGTTCACCAGCGGAAACGCGGATACACGGAAGACATCTCCGTCCGTAAACCATGGCGCCGTTGTGGGGTTGCCCGTTCCTTATTGGTTCAGTGCATGCGGACTGTCAAGCAACATGGGATGACAGAAGCCGCATTGGGGGTCGATACAAAGAACCCCAATGAGGCCGCGCGCCTTTATGCAAGTGTAGGTTTCTGTCCAGATGAACGTCTCATGGCCTATCGTAAGCCACTAAAGATCGAGGAATAAATCAGACTTCTGGACAAATCCATTGATCAGGAGGCAGAAATGCAACCAAGCAAACACTGGAGGGAACTTCCTGATGCCTATTCCGTCCGACCGGGGAGGATGGACGATATCCAGTCAGTTACCGATCTGGGCAACCTTTGTTCAATCGAGACACTCGGTAGCGTAGATACTACTGCCGAGGAGATCAAAGCTGTTTGGGAGACTCCTAATTTCGATCTGGAAACAAACTCTCGTCTCGTCTTTAATCAAGATAAGGAGTTGGTTGGATAC
>CAYGXU010000226.1:0-1616 GCA_964353875.1 uncultured Anaerolineaceae bacterium
AGGCCAGGGCTCTGGAGGATATGAACGGGGGGACGGCATGAAACGGTTGACAAACGAAACAAGGGGGACCTTGACAAAGCGGTTGACAAATTGGGCGCTCGCGCTCCTGATGTTCGTGTTTCTGGTGGTAGCTGCGTTCGGTGAGGCTGGCGGGGTGGAAGTCGCCATGCAGACCACCGGGAACCTGTGGCTCACTCTTGCGCCCAAGGAGAAGACAATTCTGGTGGTAGGGGTCATCGACGGGATGATAGTAGCCTCCTACGCCGAGGCCGCGCGGCTGGGCCCCGGGAGCGGCAGCGAAGTCTTTACCCGCATGGCCATCACTCGGGAGTTGGCGCAGATAGTGCTGCGGCTGGACGCCTTTTTCTCCGAGCCCGAGAACCGGGAATGTAACGTGGGAATCGCCCTGGTGATAAATGAATGCGCGGGCGCGGAGCAAATCATCAGGGATATCCAGAATCTGGATGAGGAGGATTGGTGAGCTGGGAGATAGACCCGGGCTGGCGAGACGGACCCCAGGGGAAAGAGGGCACGCCGCCGTTCTGGATGGTCATCACCAAGAAGCCCTGCGAGTACGGGCATACCACGCGCGACGCCCTGCACCTGAGCGTTGACTGGCCGCCACGAGCGCTAGTCTTAATGCTGGTAATGAAATCCCATCACCGTAGCCTTGAGCAAATCGCCCAGCGTGTTACCGAATCCTGCGGTGTGATCGTGGACGAGGAGCATGTGGGCAGCAAGTTGCGGGCCATGGAGCGGGAAGCGCGGGAGCAGGCGGCGGGGATCGCCGCATGACATACACTGAGGCATTACGGGACCCAAGGTGGCAAAGGCGCCGACTTGAGAAGATGCAAGAGGCTTCATTTTGTTGCGAGGAATGCGGAGCTGCGGATAAGCCTTTGAACATTCATCATAAGCATTACAAGAAACATGCAAGACCGTGGGAATACGATCTAAAGGACTTATCATGCTTATGTGATGATTGTCACGACAAAACGCATCGACCTCAACGGAATATAAATAGCTTCCAGTCTTTGTTGCGGGCGGCTCTGGCGCGGCATAATGCAGGGACTCTGGGAGGGAAAAAAGACATCATCGCTTTTGTAAGTCCGTATCTTTGCTCGATTGATTCGGCGGTCGAGCGCGATGGATATTTCCGTGTGCTGGCCTGGGTGCTGGGCGTGGAGTTGGGCGGCGTCGAGACGTTGGCGGAATTCAAAAAAGGTGAAATTGTATGACCCGGCTGCGCTGGGAAGGCAAAGCCTGCGGTGCCAACCGCCGGCTGATGCCCGGACGCGGCGGGCGCTTCTTCCTGAACCCGGCATATCGGAAGTGCAAGGAATCTATGACAGCTACCTTCCTCGGGCGCGTGATGGTCTACGGCGACGTGCACCTGGAAATCAGAATGAAGATCGGCGTCCTGATGGATAGTGATGCGTTGCTGAAAGTAATATTCGACTCCCTGCAGGCTGCCGGGGTCCTAGAGAATGACCGCCAGATTCGCAGCTATAACGTCCGCCGCGAGAACCGGAAACGCGAGGAGCCGGATAGCCTGGAAATAGAGGTTGTATCTCTTTGCGCAGCAAGCAATTAGAACGCAATCTGCACGAAATAGC
>CAYGXU010000227.1:0-1560 GCA_964353875.1 uncultured Anaerolineaceae bacterium
GCGATTAGCTATGGCAATGCCTGTGATCTCAACGAGACCGATCTCATAGAACTGTTGGCGGATGACCCTGAAACCATGGTCATTGCCTGTTATATCGAAGGAGTGAAGGATGGACGCCGTTTTCTGGAGGTGGTCCGTAAAGCCCTGAGAGTCAAACCGGTTTTGATTTGGAAGGCCGGACTCACCAGCACGGGAAGGAAAGCGGCAACATCGCACACAGGGTCGCTCGCAGGCAGTGAGGCGGTGTGGAATACCTTTTTCACTCAGAGCGGTGCCATCCGAGTAGACACCATAGACGATCTGATCGATAGTACCATCGCCTGTCTTCATCTCCTTCCCCGGGGTGGCCGCCGGGTGGCACTTTTGAGCGGCAGCGGGGGAAGCGCGGTGATCGGCGCCGATGTTTGTGAGAGATCGGGCCTTGAGCTGCCTCCTTTTTCGGCAGAGGGACAGCAAAAGATATCCTCCTATCTTCCTTCGATTATCACCGGTGTACGGAATCCTGTTGACCTGGGCAATCCCATCCCCTCTGCTGAGATGCTGGCGCCGATTCTTGAAACCGTCGCCGGGGGTGAGCAGATCGATACCATCATTGTGGGACGAATGTTTCTCTCAGTGAAAGGACCCAGCCTTGTAGGCGGATTCCCGAAGAGTTTTGAGCAGGGCCGGGAGGGGCTGAGGGAGATACCGGTGATGGTAAAAGAAAAATACGGCAAGCCGATGGTCATGGTCCTAAGCGAAGAAACGAGTGATGCCGGGGCGATTGAAATAGAATTTGAAGCGGACAGAAGGAAGTTGCGTGATTATTACCTGGCTAATGGCATCCCAGTTTATCCAACACTGAATCGAGCCGCGAAGGCGATTATAAATGTGGTGAGATATAAAGAAAGGTTCCATCAACGAGGCTGAAAGAGACTGCTAAGTCTGTGTGAGACATACGCGAACTGGAGGGTCGGTCATGAATTCTCAATCGATTATTGAAAAAGCTAAAAACGCCTCTCGCACTCTATTGAATGAAATAGAGTCCAAGGTACTTCTCAGCGAGGCAGGGATACCTGTCGTTGAAACCAAGTTGGCAACATCGAAGCAAGAGGCAATTGCCATAAGCAAGAAAGTTGGATTTCCGGTGGCGTTGAAGATTGTCTCGCCGGAAATTACCCACAAAAGTGATGTGGGAGGGGTTAAGCTGGATCTGAAGACATCGAAGCAAGTCGAGGCAGCTTATGAGGAGATTCTATCGGCAGTGAAGCAGAAATACCCCCATGCCGTCATCGACGGCGTGTCAGTGCAAAAGATGGCTCGGCCCGGGACGGAGGTGATCGTCGGCATGACCAAGGACGCCCAGTTTGGTCCTGTGCTTATGTTTGGCTTAGGCGGGATTTTAGTAGAACTCTTGAAGGATGTCTCCTTCAGGATTGTCCCCTTCGAGCGGGAAGACGCTCGAGAAATGATCCGCGAGATCAAGGGCTATCCTATACTTGAGGGCTTCAGGGGGAGGGAACCAGCGGATGTGTCCATTCTTGAGGAAATATTGCTTAAGATATCCAGATTCGTGGATGA
>CAYGXU010000228.1:0-1559 GCA_964353875.1 uncultured Anaerolineaceae bacterium
TAATGAGGCTGCTCAATGTGGATGTCTCCAATGCACTTTCGCCTCAAGCCAAGGGCGATGAGCTTTTAGCAGATGTTCAAGGCAACAATATACAGCCAACTCGGTGCATGCAGGGGACTCAGATGCGAGGCAAAGCGCGGAAGGTAACGCGAAAGATCTTAACGTCACCACTAAATCGGTTTTAGCATCGCGAGCGAGAGATGGATACAAGGTCAAGCACTGCCACTCCCATGCCGCCTTTTCTCTCATCATGGGCTTGTCCTGAAGAGCGTCTCGCGCATTAGCTTGGAAGCAGCGATTGGATCCCCCTGAAGGATGGTCTGATCAAGCTTCTTCTGCCCCAGTTGCTCGGTGAGTGCAACGATCGCCTGGAGCCAGCGGATGCTCTCTTCGACGGAGGCGTCACCCCGGGTGCGGTAGGGGAAGATATCGATGGAATACCAGCCCTGGTAATTGGTCCGCCGGAGCCAGTAGACCAACTCGATCCACTCGAACAGGTGGGCTGATCCGAAGTTCAAGTCCCAGTCCCAGTCTGAATAATTGTCGTTGAGATGGATATGGAAGAGCTTGCTCGACCGCTGACTGAGGGCGACCACCTCGCCCAGGTTTTCATGTGCAAGAAGGGCATGTCCAACATCCAAGGTCAGTCCAACACTCTCCCGATCGATGTCGTTCAGGAAAAGAAGGGTTTTCGCACAGGTATCGAGCAAAGAATGGGTTCGCGGCTCATAGGGCTTGTATTCGAGGCCTAGTCTTACGCGCGGGTTGTGATCCGCGCACATCTGGATGCCTTCCACCCACCAGTCATAGGCTTGCTGGTAGTCGGCCTCGAAGCAGTAGTCATACCCATCCTGACCCGGCCAGATGCCGACATAGTCACAGCCCAGCTCAGCAGATAGGTCCATTGCGCGTCGGATGCGATCGACGGCCGCTGAGCGGACTTTTGGGTCGCTCGTGCTTAATGAGCCCCGCCTCCACTGGATCTCGCCCCACAGGTTGGGACTCACCGCGCAGAGGGTCAGCCCATGCTCTTTGAGTGCGGCGCTCACCTCCCTCTTGTTGGTGCTATTTAGTTGATTGCCGTCGCCCTCGGTGATCTCGATTCCCTTGACGATCCCCAGTTGTCCCGCCAAGCGGATGCATTCGAGTACGGAGGGGGAAGAAGGCTGATAGCCGACGGTCATAAAGCGATCTTTGGGATTGCCGAAGACTCCAAGAATTACCGCGCACTTTAGATCGTCCAAGGGTTGCTCCTTGATAAATCCTACGCTGGGTCAGGCTCTCCTCCCCGGTTTCTTGGGCAGCTGTGCGCCGTATCAGGAGTATTCCCCGTTCCTGGAGGAACATGACGCTGGTTACGACCATGCACCTGCCGAAAGGAATGGGAGGATCCCATTGGCGATACTATAACATCCATCCGGCGAATGTCAACGGATCGATTATCAAAGGTGAAAACTTATGAATAATAAAAGTGAACTCTGAAACCTTTCAACGGCAACGAAACGGAGTGCACCATTTTCTCATCCCACCATATTCGAATGTGCATAACCTGCTTTGTT
>CAYGXU010000229.1:0-1503 GCA_964353875.1 uncultured Anaerolineaceae bacterium
CGCATGGGGACCGCCAGATAGCCGTTGTTCACCCTGGCCAGCTCGATCGGGGAAGGGGTGAGCGTATGGAGATTGCCAGGCTGTGGCATGCCGGAGCAATATGTGCAAAACAAGGCGAAATCTCGGAATGCATTTCTATGAAACGTCCTTCGAGGAGTGTCGCCGTAAGTCAGGAAGGATTATTGACAATGGTATAAAATCCAGTTATACTATTATATGTCAAAAGGGTATAAATATGTCAGCAATCAAAACAGCGGTCTCAATTGATGAGGAGCTTTTCAAGCGGCTCGAGGCTATGCGCAAGGAGCTGCGTTTATCACGTAGTGAGCTTTTTGCCCAAGCCATTAAGGAATTTCTTCATCGAGCAGAGACTCGAGCCATCATCGATGCTTTCAACGATGCCTATGTTGATTATGAACCGGATATGAGGGAGGACATCTTCCGTTCGCAGGCCGGCCGACTCATGGTGGAACGCTTGCGCGAAGAGGATGGCGGCTGGTGATCCACCAAGGCGATGTTTATTGGACTGATCTGGGAGACCCAATCGGGTCGGAACCGGGCTACGCCCGTCCCACCGTCGTGATCCAGAACAACGCCGTCAATTCAACACGCATCCGCACCGTCATCGTCGTTCCGCTCTCAAGCAACACGAACCTAGCCAAGGCGCCGGGCAATGTGCTATTGCCCAATGGGGAGGGAAATCTCCCAAAGAGCAGTGTCGTCGTGGTCTCTCAGGTCATTACTATCGACAAAAGCCAATTGGTGGATTTCATTGGCAGCCTATCGGCAAGGCGCATACGGCAGATTCTCGATGGTCTTTGGTTATTAACAGAGCCGCGCGAGGCTTGATCTGTCAAGTACCATCCAGCGCTGAAATTGAAGCAAGGATAGCGCTCCCTGTGCAAATGCCCTCCTTCCTCCCGCTTTTCTTTAATATATTCGCCAAACTGCGAGGGTAAACATGTTTAAAAGCGGCATACCGGGCTGCCAAGGACCTGGAATGGCCATCAACCAGCAATAATTTCGCCCGATCGAATCGGGCGGCCCTGCATACGAAAAACGGACAGCATCACTGCGAATTAGGCATGGGGGGTTTCTGTATCGCCTCTTCCCATCGCAGGATCTGGGGCACATTCGGTTCTGGCGCGTAGATCTCCTTGGTGGTCTGCGCGCGGGCGTGACCCAGCACGGATTGCACCTGATCGATGGAAGCGCCCAGCCGGATCAGGGGCTGTGCATGCCAGTGGCGGAAGGCATGGGCGGAGACGAACTCCTTCTGGGGGTTGTAGCCCGCGCTGCGGGCCACTTGCAGCACGATCTTGCGCACCAGGCCCGGGTTGATCTGCGCGCCATACCCCTTTGTGCGGCTTCGATATGCCTGTTCTGAGGGAGAACGCTTGCGGGGTGGGGCGCTCATCCTGCCATGCTGGATGAAAACAAAGGGGGAATCGTCGCTCCTTTCCTTTAAATAGGTGTCGATCACAGATAGCGCAGCTTCACCCA